>CAZSIW010000068.1:0-8826 GCA_964606755.1 uncultured Elusimicrobiales bacterium
TTTGTTTTCGTGTTTTATATAAGTATTCTAGCAATATTCATCGATGCAAGATTTCATTTGTTCAATAGTATAATCTTTAAACCCGTATTGCAATCTATTTTAGATCTGTCAATTATTGGTATGGCAATGTCTTTTCAATGCTGGTCAGAAATAATATACACTTTTAAGGAGTTCAAGATTGAAAAATGGAGAATTAAATATGATGGCATTATTTATTGTAAGAGAGATTTTATTTTAAATGGCCGTTATTTTGACAAGAATGGCAATATTATTGTTTAAAATGTTCTATGCGTAGATTAAGGCCTAGGTAATTCCAAAGTTTTAAACCTAAATTTGTATTATCCCACCCTTCTTCCTTTTACTAAAACCATTGATTTGAAGAATAATTATTTATTTTGTATAATCCCTTGAATAGGATTAGACCCTGTTATAATGCTTTTAGTTCATAATCTCGGTAAAGTGTGTGATATTTGTTAAACATTATCTCAAAAACAGGGTGTTTTTTGGTGGTTCAGGAAGTTTCAGGAAATGTCAGAAAAATTGGATATAACACTAGAACGTCGTCGGAAAAGTGATGGGAATTGGAAGTGAGACGTGAAATGCCGAGGTAGCTCAATTGGTAGAGCAATCGCTTCGTAAGCGATAGGTTGTGGGTTCAAGTCCCGTCCTCGGCTATAGATTTTTTGCGCAGCAAAAATATTAATAATGAGGGGACTTGAAGCCAACCCGAAGCGCCTGCCAAAGCAGGAAAAGTGAGCAAAGCGAACGGCAGCAAGGGCGGCCGGCTCTTGGCGGAGGAGCGAAGCGACGGGGGAAAGAGAAGTCCCGTCCTCGGCTATAGAGTTTTGCGCAGCAAAATATAAATCCTGAAGTGACTTGAAGCCGACCTGAAGCGCCTGCCAAAGCAGGAAAAGTCCTGCGCAGCAGGACGTCAGCGAAGGCGGCCGGCTCTGGCGGAGGAGCGAAGCGACGGGGGAAGAGAAGTCCCGTCCTCGGCTTATAAATAAGTCTTCCTTATTTGATCGCCCCAAAGACGGAAAGAGTGAGCAAAGCGACGAATTTCCGTCATAAATGCCGTTCAAGGTTTTAGATTTAAGGGTTTTAGTTTCAAAGTTTTAAGTCAAAAGATTTATTGAAATCAGCGACGCGCCTACTACAGGAACGCTATAATATTACATGTTACGCTTTGTAACCGTCATATCCGCCGTGATACTAATGTTCTCAACGTTTCTGCAGGCCTCGGCAGGAACAGATATATTTCCAATACTGACACTGCACCCTTCGGCCCGCAGCGCAGGCCTTGGCGGAGAGGACGGTTTTTTGACTTCTCAGCTATCGATGGACAACGCGGCGAACCTTCCCTGGCTGGCGCCCACGGAGCTCTCGTTCCAGTACCTTTCATTCCTGTCGCAGACGAACTATAACCTGATCTCGCTTTCGAGGCGCACCGGCGATTCCTCCGGGCTCGCGTTGTCGCTCGGGTACATAGGCATGGGCGGCCTTACCAGGACGGTGTATGACGCCACGTCCTCGGACGGTTTCGTGCAGTCTGGAAATTTTAATTATTCCGATATGATAGGCGCTTTGAGTTATGGTTTCAAGCTCGGGTACGACATCTCTGCCGGCTTCGGTGTAAAAGTTATAAACGAAGCGATAGACACAACCAACTACTCCGGCACGATGTACTCGTTTTCGACCCTCTATATGCCCACCGGCACCCCCTGGCAGTTCGGGGCCGGGGTCTATAACGTTGGCCCGCAGGTCGCGGGCTACGACCTGCCCGGCGTCGGGTATTTCAGCATAGGAAAAAAAGTCAGCCCGGAGCTCTTCTGGATAGGCGAAGTGGACAAGCAGTTCGACCAGGACCTTGAGTGCAAAACAGGGTTCGAGTACATGATAACCGATATGATAACCCTGAGGGTCGGCTACAGGAGCCCGACGACCGATCCCGGCATCGGCACTTTTATGAACTATAACCTCACGGGTGGGTTCGGCATGAGATTCAAAAGGTTCTCACTGGATTACGCCTGGGTGCCTTACGGCGATCTCGGCACCACTCACCGCGTGACGCTCGACTTCAAGTTCCTCGAGCACGCCGCAACGGAAAAGCGCGGGACCGCGCTGGCGAAAAAGATAATCGTAAGGACGAACCCGAAAAACATAAGCCTTGCAATCTCGTATCTAACCGGCAAGGGCCTGTCCGAATCGGAGCTTATCGTTATCTCCGAATACCTGAGAACGGAGATCGCCAACACCGGCGCTTTCAACGTTATGAGCAGGCACGAGATGGAAGAGCAGTTCGCGGAGAAGAACATCACCGTGCCCCAGTGCTCGGATGAGGGTTGCGGCGTAGTCCTTGGAAAGATATTGGGGGTCGACAGGGTTGTCGTCGGAAAAGTTTCGAAGATGATGGGTACTTACCGCATATCGATAAGCCTGCTGAATATCGAGACTGGCGAAACGGTAAGGTCACTGGCGCAGGACGTGACGGATTTCGGTTCGATAAGAGAGGCCTGCTGGATGCTTGCCCAGCGGCTCAGCGAGTTCAACAAATAATATTCTAACATAACGGATCACTAACAAGGATGGAACCATGGAAAACGAAGAAGCATTAGTAGTCAATCAGAAAATATCGTCTTTCACCGAAAATCTCATCAAGTACGGCCTGCCGATCCTATATTTTCTGATCTCGATCGCCTTTTACCTGAAAACCTACGACTCGGCGCAGATCAAGATCACGCTCATACAGCTCGGCGGAACCATAATCCTGGCCACCTGGCTGATAAAACTTATAGAGGAAGACGTCCTCATGTTCCTTAAAAAGAACATCATCGTGATACTCCCGCTCCTGCTCTTTCTTTTCTCGGGCATTTTCTCGCACCTGCACTCGCCGTTCAAGTACGCCAGCGGCAACGAGCTTGTCAGGCGCGTCCTTTATATCGCGATGGCGTTGATAGTCTTAAGCGAGTTCAAGACCGAAGACAGGATGAAGCGCCTCTTCAACTGGCTCTTCGCCGCCTGTTTTGTCGCCACTATTTACGGCGTCGTCCAATACCTCGACGGAAGGTTCTTTCCGCCCGCGCCCGAGCCCGGGCTCGACCCCTTCATCTGGCGGGGAGCCTTCGGCGCCAGGGTGTTCTCCACCTTCGGGAACCCGAACTTTTACGGCGATTTCCTGGTGGTCTTAAGCCCGCTGACCCTCGCGATGTTCCTATACACCCGCAAACTGCACCTGCTCCTGCTGTGGGCTCTCATAGCTTTCAACGTCATCATCACCTATTCGAAAGGAGCCTGGCTCGGCTTTGCCGCCGGCATGTTGATATTCGTGTTTTTCGGAATATTGTTCTTCTGGAACGCCCAGAAAGAAAAAGTAAGGAAGATAGCCACCATCATAGCCCTCATCACCATACTGGTAGTCTCCATGGGTATATACAAAAACCTCAGGGGAAGGACCGACAGCGCGTCGTTCCGTATATTCACGTGGCTGTCCACGTGGGAGATGATAAACACCCACCCGGTCATCGGAACGGGTGTCGGCACTTTCTACGTCACTTACCCCGCGTGGCGCCGCCCGCAGATATTCTACATCGAGGCTAAACACAACACCGAGACCGACCATCCCGAAGACGAGTATCTCGAGGTCTGGTACGACGAAGGCCTCATAGGGTTCGGCGTGTTCCTGTGGCTCATATCGATGTTCATCCTTGTCTCCGTGCGTAACCTCTCCGTGTTCTCTAAGAGGGACATCGAGCTTCAGAAAAGCGGCAAAAGGGACATCCGCGCCTATATACAGTACGGAACGCTTACGGCCCTTATGGCGCAGCTCGTGCACAACTTTGTCTGCGTGTCTTTGAGGTTCGTTTCCTCGGGCATATTCCTTTGGCTTTTGATAGGCATTATAGGCGCCCTGACGATACACAACCCAATGCCCGCGAAAAGCGAGTCGGACGAGAAGAGCGGCTTCGACACGCTCGTCGCCCTGCTGGCGGTCGTGGGCTGCTACCTGCTGGTCCAATTCATCTGGCTGCTCCCAAAAGATCTCTTTAACATCGTGATGAAGGTCGGCATAGGACTTTCGCTGGTCGCGCTGGCGGCCGCCTTCGTTAACAGGTACGCTGTAAGGTTCGTCAAGGACAGGTCTCTCCTGTTCAAACGCGCTTTCCAGTTCCTGGTAATATTTTTCGCCATACACTTCCTGAGGGTCTTCTACGGCTACTTTGACGCCGACGAGAACCACAACCTGGCGATATTCTATTCCAAGCAGGCGCAGTGGGACACCGCCCTCGACCACTACAACACCGTGGTCACCGAGAACCCGTCGTTCATCATGGCCCAGTATTTCATGGGCAACGTGTACAACGACAGGTGGGCCCCGGGCGACGCGGAAAAATCAATAGAGAAATACGACGACGTCTGGAAGCTCGCCCCCAACTACGTCCAGTCGCACCACCAGGCGGGGTTGATCTACCTCAAGTGGGGCCAGGACGAGCAGGCGAAGGAACAGGCGGCCGCCTCGGCGGGGGATAAGAAAGCCATAAAGGAACACGAGGCTAAAAAAGTCGAGCTATGGAGAAAGGCGCTGTCTGAGTTCGAGAGGTACAAGGCTATAGACCCCGTGTTCAACATCAACTACTACCGCATTGCGTGGATATACATGCAGCTGGGGGAAAAGGAGAAGGCCGAGCAAACGTATCTCGACCACCTGAATTTCCCGGCGATGCTCCAGAAACCGCCCCACAACGCGTGGGTGGAGGACTGGGGGGTCCGCCGCAACAGCGAGCTGTCCGAGACCTGCGTTTATCTCGGCAATTATTATATGGCAGATAATCTGGTGGATAAGGCGGGAGAGTATTACAAGAAAGCCGCCGACCTCGACCCCAATTCGCCGATGGCTCTAAAAAACCTGGCGGCCTACTTCGGCCGCAAGGGCGACATGCAGCACGCCGGCGACCTCTGGCAGAGAATAAGGCAGATAGCGCCCAACGACCCCGACGTAAAGCGGGTTTTTAATTTGAAATAGGAAAAACCGAAACTTGTCCGCCTTTGGCGGCCGAAACTTTGAAATTTATTCACTTCGTTCATGAAATTGAAAATGCGAAGTTAATTTCGCGAACGAAGTGAACCGGTTTCACAGTTTCGTTCGCGTCAGCGAACAAATTTCGATGTTTGTGTGTTTCGTTCGCATTAGCGAACAAATTTCAACCAATACTGGAGTTTGCGTTTGAAAAAGCTCACGACTTTACTTATATACTTTACGCTCCTCGTCCCGCCGGTAATATTCTTTACCGACCTGACAAGGAACCCGTACTACGTCCAGATCGTTCTGCTGAACTGCTCCATACTGCTGATATGGGTGCTGTATCTCCTGTCCGGCTCGCAGAAAGACACGATAACCCTCAAGTCCTCGCCGTTCGACAAGCAGATATTCCTGTTCCTGCTGGTCGCCACCGCCTCGTGGCTCGTGACGCTCGTGGGCACGCTCGACCACCCGTACATGAAGTTCTCGGTCTACAGCGAGGGCTCGAAAAGATGGATATCTCTGTTCGTCAACTCCCTGCTCGCGTACTACCTCGCTGTCAATTTCATCGACGATAAGAACAGGAACAGATACATAAACGCCGCCTTCCTCGCGGGCTTCGTGGCGTCCGCGTACGGCGTCATGCAGTACTTCGGCATGGAGCCGATCTGGCCCAAGCTCCTCACGCCGTTCGGGGGCAGAAGCGTTTCCTCGTTCGGCAACCCGAACTTCCTTTCGTCATACCTCGTGCTGTTGCTGCCGCTCGCGTTCGTCCGCTTTATAACTTCGACAGAAGGCGCGGGGAGGTTCGCGTACGGCGTCCTTATGATGACCCTTTTCACCTCGCTTTTGTGCACGCTTACGAGGTCTTCCTGGGCCGGCGCGTTCTGCGGCATGTGCCTGCTGCTGTTATTTATATGGATATATGAGAGAAAGTTCCTCTTAGGAAAGAAAAAACTTATCCTGACCGCCCTCATTTTGTTCGGCCTGTTCGTCTTCGCCCTGCCCAAGAGCAAGGTCGGGGGAGAAAACCCCAACGTGTTCGAAAGGCTCTCGGAAGTAAAAACGGCAAAAACAACGTACTACGCGGCCTACGAGCAGAGGCTTCTCATCTGGTCGTGCGCGTGGCACATGGTGAAAGAAAACCCGTTCATCGGGAAAGGCTGGGGCTGTTTCGAGCTCTTCTACCCGTTCTACCAGGGCAGGCACCTGTTCCTGCCTGAATACAGGGCGTTCCGCACCCACGCGAACAACTCGCACAACGAGATACTCGAAATATGGTCGCAGACGGGAACGGTTGGTTTCGGCGTCTACCTGTGGCTGATCGTCTCCATCATAACTTTCTTCCTGTTCGTCATGAAAAACACCGAGGACAGCGAGAAACGCCTGCTCTCCATCGCCCTGTTCTCTTCCCTCGTGGGCATGTGGATAGACAACCTGCTCAACGTCTCCATCCACTTCGCCGTGCCGCAGTTCCTTTACTGGTGGAACCTCGGCCTGCTGGCGAACATCGGCTACAGGAAAGAGGTTTACGTAAGCCTCAAGACGCCGGCCAGGAAAGCCGTCATCTATTTCCTGATAATCTGGGGAGCGTTCCTGATAGTAAGGTACTACAGGTGTTTCATGGGCGAGATACACTATTTCGAGGGCTTTAAGCTCTCCAAGCAGAACGATATTGTAAGGGCCATCCCCGAGCTGGAAGAGGCGCACAGCTACCAGCGGCTCGAGGTGAACAACAACTACGAGCTCGCCAACGCCTACGCGCGCGCGGGCATGAGGGACAAAGCGATATGGGGCTACATGGAATCCCTTAAGGCCAACGCGGGCTACGACGAAATATACTTCAACCTCGCCACGGTCATCAGCCAGATGGGCCATTTCGACGAGGGGATAACAGAGTACACGAGGTCGCTGTTCATCAACCCGCTTTCGCAGGAGGCGTACAACGCCCTCGGCAGCATCTTCATGAGAGAACCCAACGTGTACAGCAAAGCGGCTCTCGACATGTACGAGCAGAACGTGAAAGTGTACCCCGAGAACAAAGACGCCTGGAACAACATCGGCTACATCTACACGCAATCGAACAGGTACCAGGAAGCTCTGGCCGCCTACAAGAAGGCCCTTGAATTAGACCCGGATTTTGACGTGGCAAGAAGAAATTTCAAGGCGGTCCTGGCCAAGGCGAACATCAAAGACGATTTCCTCGCCAAAACCGACGCCCTTTTTTCAGCTATCGACGGGCGTATTCAAAAGCAGGACTGGGACGGCGCTCTCAACAAATGCAACGAGCTGTTAAAACTGATCCCCAACAGCTACAAGGCGAAGCTATACGAAGGCAACATCTATTTCTCGCAAAAAAACTTCGATAAAGCGATAGCCGTATACACCGAGATCCTCCTGGTCAGGCCCGACAGCAACCCCGTAAAAACGAACCTCGCCATGGCTTACTCCGAAACAGGCAAGTTCGACCTGGCGAAAACAAAGATAAACGAAGTCCTCGCCGCCGACCCCAACAACCCCGGCGCCAAACAGGCCCTCGCGGTCATAACCCAAAGAGAAGCGAAGCATTAAGTGTTATTGCTTTTTTATGCCTGTCACCCGACGTTTGCCGTTCCCTCTAACCTGTCACCTAAAACCTGTCCCCTTGCAGTTGTTTATTTTAATAATATTTAATATAATTGGAACACATCACTCAATTTCTTCCTGAAACTACCAACCATAAAACTGAAAGTTCAAACAGGGATCCGTATGAGCAGTCTCATTAATAAAGATCACAAAATGGCCGTATTATCGTCAGGGCTTGGCAGCATTAACAGGGGTGTTGAAAGCCACGCGGAAACTCTTGCATACACTCTTAAGGAAAAGGGGGTAAACGTTGCCCTTTTCAAGGGGGGCGGAATTTCAAATTCCGAAATAGAAAAGGTATTTCCCTGCATTGGGCGAAATTCTTTTCTCGCAAGAGTATTAAATATCCTGCTGCCCGCGTCGTTTTGGCGTTTTGGTTTCGGAACGGCGGTTCAAACAGAGGGCACAACTTTTGCAATTTCACTCACAATTTACCTGTTAAAACACGATTTTGCTTTATTGTACACTAACGAGCCGCCCGTAGCAATATTTTTATTGAAAATGAAGCAGTGGGGGATCATAAGATCTCAGATAGTTTTAGGAAACGGGACAAATGAAGATGTATCGTTTCTTGACAATTTTGAACTAGACTATTCCGCCCAGCTTGCTGGGCGGTTACCGAATGATCTTCTCCCCTGGTGGGAGAAGGTGAGGATGAGGGGGCTAAAATAACATCACCCTCACCTCAATCCTCTCCCATCGATGGAGAGGACGAAAGTAGCTAAACGTCTGATACCGCCCTGCTTGCAGGGCGGAGGTTTATTATGTGCACCATCTCACGCCTTTTCAGTTAGAACGGTCATTACGCTCATCGAAAAAAAGTCATCCTTTTTGGACTTTACTGCCGAATCTAGTAGATACGGCTAAGTTCAAGCCGGCTGACAAACAAAACGCTAAAAGGCGCCTGCGAATTCCCGAAGATGCATTTGTAATTCTCTCCGTGGGGGCTATACAGACAATTCATAAACGCATGGATTATCTAATATCTGAAATTGAAATTCTTGCAGGGAGTCAGCCCGATATATATTTGCTAATTGCAGGCGGGACCGGCTATGACACAAAAACTATTATGGAAACGGGCAATTCAAAGTTGAAGGATAAAATACGGTTTCTTGTCGATCAACGGCATAACCAAATGCCAAATATATATAACGCGGCCGATATATTCGTTTTATGCTCCCTGG
>CAZSIW010000069.1:0-8702 GCA_964606755.1 uncultured Elusimicrobiales bacterium
AGGCACTGTTAAAGATACTTGAAGGCACGACCGCAAATGTGCCTCCGCACGGAGGCAGGAAACACCCGCAGCAGGAATACATCAGGGTGAACACCTCGAATATCCTCTTTATCTGCGGCGGCGCGTTTGAGGGGATCGAGAAGCTGATCGAAGCCCGGATAGCGGTCAAGCAGCTCGGTTTTAACGCCGATGTGAAAGGGAAAAAAGACAGTTCTGTCGACCAGATGCTGTCTTACATTCAGCCCGAAGATTTGATAAAATACGGAATAAAACCGGAGTTTATCGGACGTCTTCCGGTGGTGGCGACACTTCAGCAGCTCAGCCAGGCAAATCTTGTGCAGATACTGACGGAGCCGCGGAACGCTCTTGTAAAACAATACCAGAAGATGTTCGCCCTGGAGGGTGTGCTGCTGGAGTTTACGGAAGACGCTCTCTATGAGATCGCCGGCCAGGCTCTAAAGCGGACGTCCGGCGCAAGGGGCCTGAGGGCGATACTTGAAGCGCTTCTTCTGGATACAATGTTCGATCTTCCGGAACAAAAAGACCTGGAGAAAGTCGTTGTCGACCTGAGGTCTGTCAAAAAAGAATATCCGCCCAAATTGATATATAAGATGAAGGAGTCGGCATGATGAGTGAACTGGATAAAACATCCAAGGCGCCTGCAGGCGCAAAAGACGAAAGTAAGCCTAATGTTCCCGCGCGGCTGCCACTTTTGCCCGTCAGAGACATAGTGGTTTTTCCCGCTATGGTGATACCTCTCGCTGTCGGCCGCGAGAAATCTATAAACGCGCTTGAACACGCGATGGCTACCCAGAGGCTGATTTTCCTGGTAACGCAAAAAAATATTCATACCGAAGAGCCGAGCCCGACCGACCTTTATGAGGTAGGCACGGTTGCCGAAGTGATACAGATGCTCAAAATGCCTGACGGCACGCTCAAGGTTCTCGTGGAAGGCATGCACAGGGCCCGCTGGTCTGACTTCCAGCTGATGGAAAACAAATATTATGAAGTAGGCGTCAATATATTGTACGAGACCAGCGAGGTAAGCCAGGAAGTCACCGCTCTGATGAGAAGGTGCATCTCTCTTTTCGAACAATACATAAAGCTCAACACAAGGCTCCCGATGGAAATAGCGGTGGCAACCGCGAATATATCGGACCCGGGAAGGCTGGCCGATACCATAGCGTCACACCTGATGATCCAGATAAAGGACAAGCAGTCCATCCTTGAGCTGGCAAACCCGCAGAAGAGGCTGGAAAAACTTCTTGAGATACTAAGCGCCGAGATAGAGATTCTCAACATCGAGCGCAAGATACAGAACCGCGTGAAGGGCCAGATAGAAAAGACTCAGAAGGAATATTACCTCACCGAGCAGATGAAGGCGATACAGAAGGAGCTCAGGCAGAAGGACGACTACACGAAGGAACTCGAAGAGCTCCGCGCGAAACTAAAAGAAGCGAAGATGTCCAAAGATGCGGAAGACGTTGCCGAAAAGGAACTGCAGCGTCTCGAAAAGATGATGCCGTTCTCACCCGAGGCTACCGTCATCCGCACCTATATTGACTGGCTGATTACACTGCCCTGGTCTACTTTTACAAAAGATAATTACGACCTGAAGCGTGCCAAGAAAACTCTGGACGACGATCACTACGGCCTGGAAAAAATAAAAGAAAGGGTGCTTGAATACCTCGCCGTTCTTAAAAGGGTCAAAAAAATCCGCGGGCCGATACTGTGTTTCGTGGGGCCCCCGGGCGTCGGTAAAACCTCTATTGCTAAATCCGTGGCAAAAAGCCTTGGCAGGAACTTCGCAAGGATCTCCCTGGGCGGCGTTCGCGATGAGGCCGAGATCCGCGGCCACAGAAGGACCTACATTGGAGCCCTGCCCGGCCGTATAATACAGTCCATGAAGAAAGCGAAATCCGTTAACCCGGTTTTTATTTTAGATGAGATAGACAAAATGGGTTCCGATTGGAGAGGCGATCCCTCAAGCGCGCTATTAGAGGTGCTTGATCCGGAACAGAACTCCACTTTCGTCGATCATTATCTTGACGTGGAGTACGACCTCTCCAACGTTATGTTCATAACGACAGCGAATACCCTTTACAACATACCGCCGACCCTTCTCGACAGGATGGAGACCATACGTTTTTCTGGTTATACGATCGAGGAGAAGGTGAACATTGCGCAGAAATACCTTGTTCCAAAACAGCTCGGCCAGCACGGCCTCAGCGATAAGGAACTTGAAATCACGACGGACGCGATCAAGGACGTTATCAAGGACTATACCCACGAGGCCGGTGTCAGGAACCTCGAGAGGGAAATAGCGAATCTGTGCAGAAAGGTCGCCAAAGAGCTTTCGATGGATGAAAAGGTAAAATCGGTGACCATTACACCGCAGAACCTGAACAAGTTCCTGGGCATACCCCAGTACACCCGAGAGAAAGTTGCTCCGAACGATGTGGGTGTCTGTACTGGCCTTGCCTGGACAGAGGTTGGCGGCGAGACGCTCACCATAGAGGTGAACAAGATGAAGGGCAGGGGGCTTCTTAACCTGACCGGCAAGCTTGGCGACGTAATGAAGGAATCCGCCCAGGCGGCCCTGACATACGTGCGTTCATCGGCAAAGAAACTGAAGGTCAATGAAAATATATTCAAGACGCTGGACTTCCACATACACGTGCCCGAGGGAGCCGTTCCAAAAGACGGTCCCAGCGCGGGCATAGCGCTGGCAACCGCGCTCTATTCCGTGGTCTCGAACAAGCCGGTGAAGAAAAATCTTGCGATGACGGGCGAGGTAACTCTGCGCGGCAGGGTGCTGCCGATAGGCGGGCTTAAGGAAAAAACTCTCGCCGCCTACCGCGAGGGTATTACCACCGTTCTTTTCCCCGAGGGCAACAAGAAAGACCTTGAGGATATCCCGAAAGATATTCTCTCTAAAATAAAGATGATACCCGTTAAGCACATGGATGAAGTGATAAAGCTGGCGCTGTAGCTATCAGTCGTCAGCTTTCAGCTGTCAGCTACAGTCGAAAGCCTGTCTTGACTGACGACTGAAGACTGAAAGCTGATAGCTGATAGCTGAATTTGGAGGATTATTTTGGACATCAAGCAGCTTGAGGGACATTCAAAGAATATAAGAAAAAACATTGTCAACATGCTGTGCGAAGCCGGTTCAGGGCACCCCGGAGGGAGCCTCTCTTCTGTAGATATTCTCACCGCGCTGTATTTTACCCAGATGAAATTCAACCCCAAAAATCCCAAAGACGAAAACAGGGATTTTTTTATACTCTCAAAGGGGCATGGCTGTCCCGCGCTCTACGCGGTGCTTGCCGAGACGGGGTTCTTTGATGCAAAGGAACTGGGCACTTTAAGAAAACAGGGAAGCAGGCTTCAGGGACATCCCAGCAGCGACAAGGGTCTTCCCGGTATCGAGGTCTCAACGGGTTCTCTAGGGTACGGCCTCTCCATCGGCGTCGGCATAGCCAACGGAAACAGGATACAAAAAAAAGCGAACAGGGTTTATGTCCTGATGGGCGACGGCGAACAGCAGGAAGGTTCAGTCTGGGAGTCAGCCATGTCCGCCGGGCATTTTAAGCTCGACAACCTGTGCGCGGTAGTCGATATAAACGGCCTGCAGATAGACGGCGAGGTCAAAAATATCATGGATGTTCAGCCCCTCAAACAAAAATACGCCGCTTTCGGCTGGAACGTTATTGAGACGGACGGGCACGATTTAAAAAAATTAGTTGAGGTTTTTGAAACTGCTAAAGCCTCGAAAGGTAAACCCACCGTCATACTTGCAAAGACGGTCAAAGGGAAAGGCGTATCGTACATGGAGAACGTGTGCGACTGGCACGGCAAGACTCCTTCCAGGGAACAGGCTGATAAGGCGATTCAAGAAATAGAAAAATAACAATATCGTGGCCGCTAGCATGGGCCCCTTCAGGAGTTTTTAATGGTAGAAACATTCGGGAAAAAAGCGTCGAGGGTCGGATACGGCGAGGGGCTTGTTGCCCTTGGCGAAAAGAACCCTAAAGTCGTTGCACTAGGAGCAGACACCGCCGGATCGGTGACGGTCAGCCTTTTTCAGCAGAAGTTTCCCGAGCGGTTCATTCAGGTGGGCATAGCCGAGACCAACATGATAGGTGTGGCCTCGGGCCTGGCGATATCGGGCCTTATCCCGTATGCCACGACCTATGCAATGTTCTCTTCCGGCAGGCCATGGGAAAACATCAGGAACACCGTGTGTTATTCCAACCTCAACGTAAAGATCGGCGGCTCTCACGCGGGAGTTACGGTAGGCCCAGACGGCGCTACGCACCAGGCGCTGGAAGACATCGCCATCATGCGCTGCATTCCCAGGATGAGCGTGATCGTGCCCTGCGATTCAGTCGAAGCTAAAAAAGCCACCATCGCCATGGCTGATATTTTCGGCCCTTTCTATATAAGGTTTTCAAGAGAGCCCGAGCCGGTGATAACTAAGGAAGACACCCCGTTCAAGATCGGAAAGGCCAATGTGCTTCGCAAGGGGAAAGACGTCGCCATACTTGCCTGCGGAGCGATGGTGTACGAGTCGCTCATGGCGGCAGAAATCCTCGAAAAAGAGGGTGTTTCCGCAAGGGTAGTCAATATCCACACTATAAAACCTATAGACGAGCAAGCGATAATAGAGGCGGCTAAAGAGTGTAAAGCCGTGGTCACGGCTGAAGAGCACCAGGTTTTCGGCGGGTTCGGTTCGGCTGTAGCGGAAGTGCTGGTAAGGAACTGTCCCGTCCCGGTCGAGATGGTAGGCATTTTCGACAGGTTCGGCGAGTCGGGAAAACCGTCCGAGCTGCTTTCATATTTTCATCTAAAAGATATCGATATAGCGCAGGCCGCAAGAAAAGTGTTAAAAAGGAAGATATAAAGTCTAGTTCAAATTGCAGATTGAAAATTTTAAATTGAAAGGCACAAATTTAGTCCAAATTTGCATTTTGAAGTTTGCAATTTTCAATTTGCAATAGTTAGCAAGCGAAGCGAGGCTAACTTGATAGACAGGGTAGTGCTTTTAATTATTGACAGCCTCGGGATAGGTGCCATGCCCGATGCTAAGAAGTACAAAGACTCAGGTTCTAACACCCTCGGCCATATCATAGAAAAAATGGACGCAGGCTATAGCCTGCCCAACCTCAAAAAATTCGGACTCCTAAACGCCCTCGCCAAAGTGCCACGTTCCGGTAACCGCTTCAAGAGATACTCGAATAATAATGATCAACTTCAGGCCTCCTACGGCGTCATGGCATGCATATCTCCCGCTAAGGACAGCACGATAGGCCACTGGGAACTGGCCGGCCTTGCCGTCAAGGAACCGCTTCCCACTTACCCGGACGGCTTCCCGAAAAGCCTGGTACAAAAATTTGAAAAAGAGATCGGAACAAAAACCCTCGGGAACTACGCGGCTTCCGGCACAAAAATAATTAACGACCTGGGCGACGAGCACGTAAAGACCGGTTATCCCATAATCTATACCTCCGCAGACTCCGTGTTTCAGGTAGCGGCCCATGAGGAGAGTTTCGGGCTTGAGAAGCTTTACCACGTCTGCGCCGTCGCCAGAAGAATGCTTAGAGGCAGGCACGCCGTCGGCAGAGTCATCGCGAGGCCTTTTGTCGGTGGCAACGGCATTTATACGAGAACCGCCAACAGGCGGGATTTCTCGCTTGACCCGAAAGGCAAAACGCTTCTTGACTACATAAAAAGAACAGGCCAGGTCGTAGCCATAGGGAAAATTTCCGACCTGTTCAATCACAGGGGAATCACAAAACAGCTCCACACGGTAGACAATATCGACGGCATGAAACAGACGCTCAGGGAATCCAGGACCAACAGGCCCGCGCCGGGCACGCCGATGCTAATATTTACTAACCTCGTCGATTTTGACATGAACTGGGGCCACAGGCGTGATGTCACGGCCTACGCGAACGGTCTCAAGGATTTTGACGATTTTCTTCCCGAGCTTGTTGGTTCGCTCTCCGAAAGCGACATGTTGATCATAACCGCCGACCACGGCTGCGATCCAACGTTCCTTGCCCATACCGATCACACGAGGGAATATGTCCCCGTCCTCGTTTACGGCAAATCGCTTAAAACCGGGGTCTTCCTGGGTGTGCGAAAAACATTCAGCGATGTTTCGGCAACCATAGCTCAGGCGCTTGGCTTGAAAAGTTTTGGGCCCGGCAGAAGTTTTCTTAAACTAATTGATAGACAACAAAGAAGCCTTTAAATAACGGCGTTCATTCGTTCATAGATCATGTAAGGGTTTTAACACGTAAACTCGCGGATACTTAACGAAGTGACCCCTCCATAACATATCCTTAGGAAACTTGAACGCTCTGTCATTAATTGCTAAAATCTCTATAATGCAAAAAAGCCTTTCGACTGCCCAAAAGTTTATCGAGAAAAAGATCAAGAACAGCCCTGAAATAGCTGTTGTCCTGGGCTCAGGCCTCGGCGCTTTCGCGGACTTCGTTAATAGCAGAATCGAGATACCCTTCGAAAACATACCGGGATTCCCGGTGACCGGCGTAAGCGGCCACCTCGGCAAGCTCGTTTTTGGTGAGCTGGGCCGCAAAAAAGTTGTCGTGATGTGCGGCAGGCCGCACTACTACGAAGGGCACTCCATGCGGGACGTCGTCTTTCCTGTGCGCCTTTTCAAACTCCTTGGCGTCAAAACCCTTATCTTAAGCGCCGCGGTCGGGGCCGTGAACAAGAGCTACAAAGTCACGGATCTCGTTGCCGTGAGCGATTTCATAAACCTTATGGGCGACAATCCCCTGCGCGGCAGCCATGACAAAAGTTTTGGCGAGATGTTCCCCGACATGAGCGCGGCTTTCGACAAAAACATTAATAGCCTTATAACAAAATTCTCCCAGAAGTTCCGTATAACTACCCGAACGGGCGTCTACCTAGCTGTCTCAGGCCCCTCATATGAAACGCCGGCCGAGATAAACGCGTTCAGGCTGCTCGGCGCCGATGTCGTGGGCATGTCTGTCGTGCCGGAGACGATCGCTGCGGTGCAGATGGGAATGAGGGTCGCGTGTGTCTGCAACGTCTCGAACCTTGCGGCAGGGGTGAGCAAAAAAGCGCTGTCGCATAAAGAGGTTTTGGAAGCTGGAAAAGCCGTCAGCGATAGGTTTGAGAAGTTGTTGAGGGGACTGATTGGTGCAATATAAAATTAAAGATCAAATATCAAAAATCAAAATTATTGTGTTCCAACAAAGCGGAACGATTTTAATAAGTCGCCAAAGGCGACACCTTAATTTTGATCTTTAATCTTTGATATTTGATTTGTGTGTGTGGTGAATATTATGAGAATGTGCGATCTGATCTACAAAAAAAGGAACGGCGAAAAACTCTCTTCGCTGGAACTCAACTTTATAGTGTCCGGTTATACGAAGTGCGAGATACCGGATTACCAGATGTCGGCCTTTTTGATGGCTGTGTTTTTCAGGGGCATGGAGCCGTCCGAAGTCTCGGACATGACAAAGTTCATGGCGGAATCAGGCGAGATCTACGATCTCTCGGATATTAAAGGCATTAAGGTTGACAAGCATTCAACGGGCGGTGTCGGCGACGGTGTGTCGATCGCGCTTGCCCCGGTGGTGGCGAGCTGCGGTGTGTGCGTGCCGATGATGTCGGGCAGGGCTCTGGGGCACACCGGCGGGACGCTCGACAAGCTTGAATCCATCCCCGGCTTCCGCGTGGACCTGACGTTCGATGAGTTCAAACACAACCTTGAGAAAATACACCTCGCGATGATAGGCCAGACGGACGCGATAGCGCCTGCCGACAAAAAAATCTACGCGCTAAGAGACGTGACCGCCACGGTGGCCTCCATACCTCTTATCTGCGCCAGCATTTTGTCAAAAAAGATCGCCGAGGGCTGCGACGCGCTGCTGCTTGATGTTAAGGTGGGAAACGGCGCTTTCATGTGCGGCATCGAAGAAGCGAGGGCGCTGGCAAAGGCGCTCACCGCTACCGGCGCCGAGAGCGGCAAAAATATAAAGGCTGTTATAACCGATATGAACCAGCCTCTCGGGAACGCGGTCGGCAACGCCCTTGAGGTAAGACAGGCCATAGATATTTTAAAGGGAAAAGGCCCTGCCGATATTTCCGAGCTCGTGCTCGAGCTGGCATCGAGGATGCTGATAATGGCGAAGGCGGAGCATGACCATGAAAAAGCGAGAGCCAGGGCAAAGAAGGTAATAGACAATTCGAAAGCCCTTTCAAAGCTGGAAGACATGATCGTTTTCCAGGGCGGGGATCCCGAGACCGTTGAATATCCCGAAAGAGTGCTCCCGAAGGCGAGGAACAGAAAAGACGTTTTCACCGCGAAAGAGGGATACCTGGATTTTGTGGACACGAGAAAGGTGGGTATTTCCGCCATGGTGCTTGGAGCTGGCCGGCAGAAGACTGAAGACAGGATAGATTACGGCTCGGGGATAATCCTTCACAGAAAGCGCGGCGACAAAGTCGGCCCGAAAGAGCCGGTTGCCACATTCTATTATAATGACGGTCGGGATTTTGAGCTCGCGAAAAACATGTTCGAAGAGTCTTACGTCGTATCAGAGAGCAAACCCAAGCCGCGCCCGCTTGTGTACGAGGAAATATAAGATAACGATATGAAATTCAAGAATCAAATATCAAAAATCAAAATTGCGGTGTTC
>CAZSIW010000070.1:0-8695 GCA_964606755.1 uncultured Elusimicrobiales bacterium
GTGGCGGAGGCGGTGGAAGGGGCGGCTACGGCGGTGGCAGTGGCGGAGGTCGCGGCGGTAGAGGTGGAAGCGGAGGCGGTGGAGGCGGCAAAAGAGGCTATTCTTCGTGGTAAAGCAGCGCATGTAACGTCATAATAATATTTTAACAGAAAATCACTGAACGGGAACACTCCGTCAGTGATTTTTTGTTTTATGGAGGCTCTCGTGAATATTCATTTTCCCGCACCAGCAGAGGTATAAGATCAGCGAGAAGTAGAGCCCGGCTATTGTGCCGTACACCTTTAAGTCATACACTATCCGCATGAAAAAGTACAGCGATCAAATTAGCGAGTCGGAGGCTACGGTCAAAGCACTTCTTTATATGTACGGGAAGAGTTTTGCTGAAGAGCTGGACATAAAGCTCGAGAGCAATACGAGGTCGTCCATATTTCAGTTGTTCATCGCGACGCTCCTTTTCAGCATTAGGATAAACACAAGGATCGCCCTGGAGGCCGCGCGGGCGGTTTTTGAACAGGGTTGGATAACGCCTGAAAAGCTGGCATCTTCGACCTGGCAGAGCAGGATAGGGGTATTGGACGAAGCGAAATACGTCCGCTACGACGAGAGTATGTCCAGGAAGCTGGGCGAGATGGCGAAGGTTGTGATCGAGCGTTACGGCGGAGATATTCGCAGGCTGCGTGAAACGGCTGGTAGGGACCCGGCCAGGGAAAGAGAGCTTTTGAAAGAATTCAACGGTATAGGCGATGTAGGCGTAGACATATTTTTCCGTGAGATACAATTGAACTGGGATGAGTTGTATCCCTTTATAGACAAACGCGCCGCAATAGCCGCCAAAATACTTGACCTAAACGCGAACGCGCTGGCGGGTTTCGTCAGCAGAAAGGAATTCCCCAGGCTCGCGGCGGCACTGATCAGAGTCGATATTTTTCACGGCTATGAGGTGGTCATGAAAAGAGCCGAGCAGCTAAGAGCGGCCGGGCGCGTGATGGCGTACGCCTAGTAACAGCGCAGAACGGCAATAAAAGATCAGGAAAAAGTGGAGCGTGACAATTGTTCCGCCGACCATAAAGTTGATAAGATTATTTATATTTCAGGGTAAAGAAAAAACATGAAAACACTCGAGAGTAATATCCGCGTTTTATCGCACGCCACGACCCCCTTTGCGAACAGGGAAGAGGCTGGCGCGCTTCTCGCCAAAGAGCTCGAAGGGTACAGGGGCAGGTCTACTATCGTTCTGGGTGTGCCAAGGGGCGGCATGATAGTGGCCAGAAAGATCGCCCAAGAGCTGGGAGCGGAGCTTGACGTTGTGCTGTCCAGGAAGCTCGGGGCTCCCGGCAACCCCGAGTTTGCCATCGGCGCTGTCGCGGAAGACGGAAAAATGTTCCTCGACTTGAGGCTGTCTCATGAGTTCGGCGAGAGGACGCCTTACGTCATAGAAGAAAGGAACAGGCAGGTCGAGGAAATAAAGCGCCGGATAATGTTGTACAGGCAGGTAAAGCCAAAGGCGGAGTTCAGGGGCAAGACCGTAATAGTGACTGACGACGGCATAGCGACCGGAGCCACAATGCTGGCCGCGCTTTGGTCGGCGAAACAGAGCCATCCGAAACAACTGGTCGTCGCTTTGCCGGTGGCTCCTGAGGAGCCTCTTGAGAAAATGTCCGATATCGCGGATGAGGTGATCTGCTTGAGGGTCCCACCGCTTTTTATGGCGGTAGGGCAGTTCTATTACGACTTCGCCCAGGTCGATGACAACGAGGTTGTCCGTATATTGAAAGAATCGCAAGAGAAGAAATGAATTGTTGATATATCCTGAGCGGTTTTGAGTGACAATATGCAGCAAACACTGATAAAAATCACGGCTGGCAAAGTTGAACTTGAGGGGATACTTAACCTTCCCGCCAGCTCAAGGGCCATAATAATATTTGCTCATGGCAGCGGGAGCGGCAGGCTCAGCCCGCGAAACGCTTTTGTTTCTGATATTCTAGAACGAGCCGGGTTTGGGTCCCTCCTGTTTGACCTGCTCACCGACAAAGAAGAAAAAGAAGACGCTCTGACCGGAGCGCTCAGGTTCGACATACCCTTCCTTTCGGACAGGCTGAAGGCGGCTACTGATTTCGTTATGAAAGACCCCGACACGAGAAACCACATGCTCGGCTATTTCGGGGCAAGCACTGGAGCCGCGGCTGCGCTGGTCGCTAGCACGATATATCCCGGTTCCGTGAAGGCGGTAGTCTCGCGCGGCGGCAGGCCGGACCTGGCTGGAAATGCCCTGCCGAAGGTTAGCGCGCCGACCCTTTTCATAGTGGGCGGGAACGATCTGGTAGTGATAGATCTCAACAAAAAAGCGTTCGAGAAACTCAACTGTGAAAAAAATATGGCGATAGTTCCCGGAGCCGGGCACCTGTTCGAAGAAAAGGGAACGCTCGATAAAGCCGCCGAGCTCGCAAGGGACTGGTTCAAGCGGTTCCTGGTTTGAAAAATATCAATAAAATTGAGGATATGCCTAATTTATAAAATGGAGGTGTGTTATGAAATATATGTGCTTTTTTAAGAGCGGAGAAGTTAAGCAGCAGGACAAAGAAAAACTTATGAAGTCATGGAATGAATGGACACAGGATCTTAAAGAAAAGGGGTATATCGAGTCAGGCGCGGCGTTCGGCGAAGGCGGGAAGTTGATAACACAGAAAACGGTGAGCGACTATAGAGTTAAGAAAGACGACCTGACAGGTTATCTGGTGCTTAACGTGTCAAACGAGCAGGAGGCGATAAACCTCGCAAAACAGTCGCCGGACCTTCCCTACGGCGGGTCAACGGTCATAAGGCCGTGCGCCGAGATGCGCGAGCCGGTTATGAAGTCCTGAGAAAAAATGACATCTTCAAGCATCAAAGAAGAGCTATGATCATCATAGCTCTTCTTTTTATGCCCGAAATTAAGCCATCTACTTGACCTGCACGAACACGCTCACGGGTGACTTGCAGACCGGGCATTCCGCGAAGTCCGGTTTGTCCACAAGGTTGCCGCATACGGTGCAGACAAAAAATCCGCTGGATGTGTTCTTCCAGGCGCTGAGCCTGCCGAGGGCGTCCTTAAAATATTTTTGACGGTTTGTCCCGATCTGGATCCCGGATCTGAACGATATGACGGCGGTCTTCGCGCCGTCCGCCTTTGCCTGAGCGAGATGCACAGGGTAAAGCGTTTTGATCTCCTCGGTTTCGGTCTTGATCGATTCTTTCAGGTTTTCCTTTGTAGTCCGCGCTACCGGCGTCGTGATCACCGCGGACGGTTTTTCACCAAACTCGTTAATCGCTTTTGCGTGCAGGTTCGCGTGTGTCTCCAGAGATCTGGCGGCGGCCCTGAAAAGCTCGGCGACTTTGTGGTAGCCTTCCTTATCTGCCTGCCTGGCGTAAACCGCATATTTGTCTTTGCCGTTCATCTCCGTTGTGTAATCCGCCAGCAGGTTCTCCAGTGTCTGCGAAGGCTGGTTTGTCACCGACTCTATTTTCTGCGTTTCCGTAGAAATTGCTACGCTCGGCAAAGACTGCGAATAGAGTTCGTCCGAAAAGAAAAAGACGGCGGCCGCAAGGCACAAGGCGAACGTCGTACATACCGGTGTCACCCTTTGAAATTTCATAATCATCTCCTTTTTGCTGCGTGCTGTTCTATTTTCTATTATACATGAGGTTGAAATATTAAACAAATTTTCAGACCCGTGTACAATATCCCCGGCTGACCGGATGAACATGTCCGGCTTGATTGGGCGCAAATAATGTAGTACCATAAATGCGTAATTATTCGATGTGTGATGGAGGAGAATATGAAGCGTATTTTGAATGCGAATGCCCTGTTTGTTTTTGCCGTTATGCTTTCGTTTTTTGCGTTGAACCCATCTTTCGGGGCGGCGGTGCCCGGGTATCATGTTATAAAAAAAATCGAGTTGGGCGGTGAAGGCGGCTGGGACTATTTGACCGTTGACGGCAAGGCCCGCAGGCTCTACGTGTCAAGGGGCACACACGTGATGGTGCTGGATGTGGACACATACAAACTTGTAGCGGATATCCCCGGCACTCCGGGTGTGCACGGCATAGCCATAGCCCCGGAACTCGGACGCGGTTTTATAAGCTGCGGAAAAAGCGATTCCGCCACTATATTCGACCTGGCAACCCTTAAAGTCCTGGGGCAGGTCAAGACGGGGGCTAACCCGGACTGCATCGTTTACGACCCCGCCTCGAAAAAGGTCTTCACTTTTAACGGGAAAAGCGGCGATGCGACCGTGTTTGACGCCGCGACCGGGAACGTTGAGGCTACAATAGCGCTTGGCGGGAAACCTGAGTTCGCGGCTGCGGACGGCAAGGGAAAGGTATTTGTGAATATAGAAGATAAAAGCGAAGTTGTCGAGTTGGACGCGCTGAAAGCCGCGGTGACGAGGCGTTTTCCTCTTGCTCCGGGAGAAGAACCCTCGGGAATGGGCTTTGACCCTGACCATAACATGATTTTTTCGGGTTGTCACAATAAGATGATGGTAGTTTCTGACGCGGCTGGCGCCAAAGTGGTAACTACCGTGCCGATAGGTGAGGGTGTGGATGGCAACGGTTTTGACCAGGGGACCGGTCTCGCGTTCAGTTCTAACGGGGAAGGAACGCTTACGGTCGTAAATCAGCCTTCGCAGGGAAAGTTCGAGGTGGCAGAGGTGATTAAGACACAGCGCGGGGCTCGTACCATGGCCATAGATCCGGTCACGCACAACATATTCCTCCCGACCGCAAAGTTCGAAGAGGCAAAACCTGCGCCCGGCACGACAAAAAAACAGCGTCCCGTACCGGTTAAAGACAGTTTTGTCATACTTGTGGTGGGAAAATAGCAGGCAAAAAATTTTCAAAATATAGTATTGCAAATAAAAAATAACTTATGCTATAATTATAAACGTAAGCCCCTTTAGGGGCTTAGAATAATATCTCAGCTTTCGAGTTTGGGGTAGTAAAAAAGTAGGTGATCTAGTTTATGGCACGCGGTAAAGTTAAGTGGTTCAATGATGCTAAAGGATTTGGTTTCATTTCCAACGACGACGGCAGCGGAGACGTGTTTGCGCATTTCTCGGCGATCCAGTCAGAGGGCTTCAAATCCTTGGCCGAAGGCGACGTTGTTGAGTTTGACGTTGAAACTTCAGAAAAAGGCCCAAAAGCGGCGAATATCAGAAAAGTATAAACTTTCGATATTATAATCAAGAAAAACCCTCGAGCAGAGATGTTCGAGGGTTTTTGCTTTCTAGAGAAAATGTGTGATAAAATGAAGGAAACGCGGATTTTTTATGTTGATAAAGAATGAAAGCCAGTTCACGGAGCAGAGGTTTGACGCGGTGGTCCCCGGTAACACGGTCCTCGAGAGATGCAAATTCACAAAATGCAGTTTTTCCGGGGCGGATCTAAGAGAGATCAAAACCACCGGCTGCGTTTTTTCGGACTGCGATTTCACGCAGGCGCGGTTGAACGCTTCGGAGCACAGGAGCTCATCTTTTACGAACTGCCGCTTTATCAACTCGAACCTGTTTTCCTCCCGATTCGACAACTGCAAGATGACTGGCTCGATTTTCAAGGGAACGGATCTCAGCGGTGTTTTCATTTTGGAAGGGGACTGGTCCTATGTAAGCATGAGGTTCCTGAATTTAAAAAAATTCGACCTGCGCAGGGTAGTGTTTAAAGAGGCTGACTTGTCCGGCTGCAACCTTGATGGTGCGGATCTCAGGGAAGCTGACCTGACAAAGGCTATACTCTCGCAATCAAAGCTCGCTGGGGCGGATATCAGGGGAGCAAAAATAGACGGCGTTGATTTCAGGGGCCTTGACCTTTACGGGGTAAAGCTGGACATCATACAGGCCGCGTTCGTTGTGCGCTCGTTCGGTGCTTCGATCGGTTGATCGGCCTTTTTCTCAGACAAAATCAAAAAAACACACTTCATATCAAAATGTGGCCTGATAAAACGCCTACCTTACTTTTCTGAATTATCGTCGTAACTGTACGGGAAATGATAACGAACAAAATTCTCAAACTGCTCAAAACCCTCAAATTCTATTTCACAACAGTTTCACAAACATTTGAATACTTTTACATGCTGATGTGATATAATCTTAAGACATAAATTCAAAATTTGGATAGTTTGATATAGTGGATAAAACAGATATGAAAATTTTACAAATACTTATTCTTTCAAGTTTTCTCATAAACCTGGTTTCTGTACGGGATGTCATCGCTGCCGAGGACACGGCTGGTGTGATGTCTGTTGTTGTCACCAGCCAGACGACCTTGTTGTATTGCACGTCGATGTCATTTATAGTAATGAAGCTGGTAAAAAATGTTTATATGGCCAAGACGGGAATGGCTTCAACGGGGCAGTCAGCACCCAGTAAAAAAGGCGCTAAAAAACATTCTGTCTCCTCTTCGGCCTGCAACCCGTTCCTTCTGCCTTGTGTTGCTAAATTGTATAAGAGTATAACTGCGGCAAAGACAACTGACGTATCCGGCGACCTGTCGGCGTTTCAGTTCGACAGGGCCGCTTCAGTTAAATTCGATTTGGTGTTGTGGGTGCACGTAACGCCGATGTTGATCATATTTCAGTTTTTCATGTTGCCCAGAGGTTCCATAGCAGACAGTTATCTTATTATCAGCAGTGTTGAGTTTGCAAACAAAAATACCCGGCTCGCTGTTTGAGTTGGGTTTTTTGTTTATTACAGTAAGGGGGTCAAAATGACAGGTTTTAAAATGGACAAGTTAATGTGGAGAATGAACCGCACATTCAGGCGCGCGGCAAAGCAGTTTTTGATGGAAGGGCACAAGAAAGCGGTAACCATTATTACGATCGCTTGCTTTCTGCTTACTTCGGTATTTGGGCAGATAGCGCACGCTGTGGCCACGCCGGAAAGGCCTGAGCTCAAGGCAGTTTCTTCCATCAGCGATTTTGTGATTCCCTATACAGCAGGCCGGATAACGGACGCAAAGTGTTACGACAGCAAAAAGGTTGTCATTAATATACAGGACCTTCACTGTCACGGCGAGGTGCAGACTAACATAGCAAAGATAATATCCTTGCTGGATGAAAGATACACTCTTCCCAAGGTATACCTTGAGGGAGCGATAGGGAATGTGAATACCTCATGGCTTACTTCTATAGATGATAAAGACCTTAAAAGACAGATACTTGATTCTCTTGTAAGTCAGGGCAAGCTCACCGGAGCAGAGTATTATTCAGCCAAGGCTGACAAACCGGACCTCATAGCCGGCCTTGAGAACGAGGCTCTGTATAAGCAAAACCTTGTGAGATTGAACAAGATAATATCACAGAAGCAGGATATAGAGGCTGTTTTCGAAACGATGTCGAAACAGATAACAGGACTGAAAGACAAGTATTATTCTTCAAAGCAAATGAAGCTCGAGAATATAACGGCTGATTACCATGCTGGGAAAATAGATGCCGCAAAGTTCTATGATGTATTGAAGAAAAACGCTGAAAATTCAAAGATAAACATTGCCGATTACAAAAATATAGCTATGTTTTTGAAGATGCTGGATGTTCAGGAAGGGCTGAAATACAAGAAGGTCGGCAAGGAGCTTCAGGAATACGTAACTACGCTTAAATCTAAGCTTCCTTTCAACTTGTACCAGCTTATAGCTGAGAAGCTCAGCGACAGCTCGAAGCTTGATGAGGGCTACATATATTTGTCAAGGATAGCACAGGAGTACAAACTTGACCTGACCCAGAACTATCCAAATCTCAACACGTTTTTTGAGTACGTCAGCCTCAGTCAGCAGATAAACCCACTGGAGCTTATTAGGGAAGAAGAGAATCTGACAAGGGATATAAATGTTAGCCTGTCAAGCACGGAAAGAGGAAAAGATGTTGTATTTATAGGCAGTTTCTTTAACTGCCTGAAGAACTATTATGAGAACAAGATAACCGCTGAGGATTACGACTATTACGAAACGAACATAAAGAAGTTCAACCTTTTGTGGACAAAGTATTTTGACAGCACTGCAACGGACACGCTAGCCAAAAGTTCCGCGTTAATGGAAGATTTCTACAACACGAACCTTGCCAGGAACGGCTACTTCATGGACAACTGCCTTGGCGAATGCGAGGCGCAAAAGAAGCAAGAGGTTTTTGTGTCGCACTATCCTGACCAGGTGTCAGCTGTTGTAAACAGCCTAAACAATTCAGAAATAAGCGTGATAGTCACTGGTGGTTTCCACACCCCCGGCCTTAAAAAACTGCTTGAAGAAAGAAGGATTTCTTATCTTGTAATAACTCCGAACGTCACCCAGGATTCAAAGACAGCCGATGAGGTATACGACAAGGTAGCCCGCGCGCAGGCGCAGGTGCTGACTCAGACCTTCGCACTGATGATACTCACCCAGGACCCTGCCAATAAGCAGGCATTGAACGCGTTAAACGCCATCCTTTCACAAACAACCCCCGATAAAGCCATTGAAGAACTAAGCAAAGTGTTTTCGAACAAATCGTTCCAGAAACTGGCCAAAGACAACAAGCTGGCAGAATCTTTAGGCAAAACCCCTGAAGAACTTGAAGCTGTTTTCCAGGCCTTCAAAGGCAAAAAAGAGATCACATACACCGAAAATAATGGCGTGTATTCCTTCAAATATAAAAATAAAGATGTTCTTATGTTCGCCTACTCAAAAGAAAAAGGCG
>CAZSIW010000071.1:0-8611 GCA_964606755.1 uncultured Elusimicrobiales bacterium
AAGAATGATCGTGGACCGCGACCTGGAGTCCGGCAAGAACAAGGGCAGCGTCGTTACGCGTTTCCCGCCGGAGCCGAACGGCTACCTGCACATCGGCCACGCTAAGTCGATCTGCCTCAACTTCGGCATAGCGCTCGATTACAAGGGGCGCTGCCACCTTCGTTTTGACGACACCAACCCCGAGAAAGAGGACGTCGAGTACACCGAGTCCATCGAGCGCGACGTCAAGTGGCTCGGCTTCGACTGGGGAAAGCACCTCTACTACGCATCGGATTATTACGACAAATTTTACGAGTACGCCGTCGAGCTGATAAAAAAGGGCAAGGCCTACGTCTGCGACCTCACGCCCGAACAGGTCAGAGAGTACCGCGGCACGCCGACACAGCCCGGCAAGAACAGCCCGTTCCGCGAGAGGCCGGTGGAAGAGAGTCTTTCTTTGTTCGAGAAAATGAAGAGCGGCGAGTTCCCCGAGGGCTCAAGGATAGTGCGGGCCAAGATAGACATGGCCAACCCCAACATAAACATGAGGGACCCCGCGCTCTACCGTATAAAGTTCGCCGACCACCACAGGACCGGCAAGAAGTGGTGCCTCTACCCGATGTACGATTTCGCGCACCCTATCTCCGACGCCATCGAGGGCATCACCCATTCCATCTGCACGCTCGAGTTCGAGGACCACAGGCCGCTCTACGACTGGGTGCTCGACAACATAACAATAGGTGCGCATCCCCAGCAGATAGAGTTCGCGAGGCTCAACCTCACTTATACAGTTATGAGCAAGCGCAAACTTCTGCAGTTGGTAAAGGAAAACCACGTCAGTGGTTGGGACGATCCGCGCATGCCCACCATATCGGGCATGAGGCGTCGCGGCTACACGCCCGAGGCCATCAGGAACTTCTGCGACAGGATAGGCGTCGACAAAACCAACAGCACCATAGACTTCCAGCTGCTCGAATATTTTGTGCGCGAGGACATGAACACCCGCTGTAACCGCGTGATGGCGGTATTGCGGCCTCTCAAGGTCGTCATAACGAACTATCCCGAAGGGCAGATGGAAGAGTTCGACGCCGACAACAATCCCGAGGACCCGTCGAAGGGCAGGAGAAAGGTAAAGTTCTCGAAAGAGGTTTTTATAGAGCGGGACGATTTCATGGAGGTTCCGCCCAAGGGTTATTTCAGGCTCTCTCCCGGCAAAGAGGTCAGGCTTAAACACGCCTATTATATTACCTGCGACAAGGCGATAAAAGACGAAAAGACCGGCGAGATAATACGGCTCGAGTGCACCTACGACCCGAACTCCAAAGGCGGCGGAACGCCCGATAACAGGAAGGTCAAGGGGACACTGCACTGGGTCAGCGCTAAAGACGCGCTCGACGCCGAGGTGAGGCTCTACGAGCATCTTTTTACCAGTGAAAACCCCGACGAGGTGGAAGAGGGCAAGACGTTCCTTGACGGCCTCAACCCGAAGTCGGTCGAAGCCATAAGCACTGCAAAAGTGGAAAGCTCTCTGGCGAGCGCGAAGGCCGGGGATAAGTTCCAGTTCCTCAGGCACGGCTATTTTTGCGTCGACATGGATTCCGCGGCAAACAAACTTGTTTTTGCCAGGACCGTAACGCTCAAAGACAGCTGGGCTAAGATAGAAAAGAAATCGAAGTAATATTAAACGGTGTGGGGAGACCCTGTGAGAAAATTGATCTTTACTGTTTTGATGTTCCTGCCGGTCGTGCTGATGTCTGACCAGGTCGCGCTGCTCAGGGTGAAGGTTACGGGATTTAATAACGACAAGGGCGTCTCCCGCGTGGTACTTTTTAACTCGAAGGCCGGTTTCCCGGGTGAGGCGGGCCAGGCGTTCGGGATAAGCGACACGAAGATCGTTAACGGCGAATCGGTATCTGAGTTCAAGAACGTGCCTTACGGTTTTTACGCCGCGACTGTTATGCACGATGTTCACGGGGACCGCATGCTCAGGCGAAATTTTCTGGGCATCCCCAATGAAGGGGTCGGCGCCTCCAACAACCCGAGGCCGTTTTTGAGGTCGCCGTCTTTCGACGACTGCAAGTTCGAGGTAAAGAACAGCACGGTTTCGATCGTTGTGCATCTCATATATCTTCCTTAGGGAGCGGTAAATGAACGACGCGGTGAAAAAATTCAAGGAAGGCTGCAACTGCTCGCAGGCGGTGTTCACGGAGTTCTGCGGGCGGTACGGGGTTGACGAGAAGCTCGGCCTCGCGGCGGCGTGCGGGTTCGGCGCCGGCATGGGGAAGATGGGCAAGACCTGCGGGGCCGTGACGGGCGCCATGATGGTTCTCGGGCTCGACAACTTCAAGGGCAATGACTCGAAGCCCGGCGTCTACGAGGCCGTCCGCAAGTTCGTGAAAGATTTTGAGGGCAGGCACGGCAGCATAGAGTGCCGGCAGCTGCTCGGGCTCGACGTTTCCAACCCGGAAGAATTTAAGAAGGCCAGCGACATGAAGCTTTTCGAGACGAAGTGCAGGTTTTATGTCGAGACAGCCAGCGAACTGCTGGGCGCCGGGCTCAAGGGCGTAAAAAAGTAGGAGCATTTATTTGAAGTCAGCCATTCTTGCCGTATCATTGATGATCGTCCTCGCCTGCCAGGCGCACGCGCGGCCCAGCCATTTCCTCTGCGAGAATTTCGCCGACCTGACCGGCTGGAACGACATGTATTTCAAGAACGTCAGGTACCATACCCTCTATACCATCGCGAAGAACGGCGATAAAACCTGCCTCCGGGCCGAGAGTTTCAGGTCCGCGTCCGGCCTTATCCTTAAGACCTCCTTCAACGTCTATGAATATTCGAAGCTCAAGTGGCGCTGGAAGGTCGAGAACGTCTACGCGAAGGGCGACCACAAGACCAAAGAGGGCGACGATTACCCGATGAGGATCTACGTGGTGTTCAAGGACGAGGGTTTCCTTAATTCGATAGGCAGCGCGTTCTCCGCGGATTCGCTCTCCGGCAAAACGCTTATCTACATCTGGGACAACAAGGAAACCACCGAAAAAATAGTCACCAGCCCGCACTACTCGAAGTCGAAGATGATAATAAAAGAGTCCGGCTCCTCCAGGCTCGGCCAGTGGATCGACGAGGAAGCCAACATAACCGAGGATTACAACGCCGCTTTCGGCAAGTACCCGCCGGAAACGGCTTCCATAGCGATAATGAACGACGCCGACGACACGCAGGAGGCCTCGACGTCGTACCTGGACCTCCTGGAAGTTTACCGGGATTAGACTGTCTAATCTCCGCATTTGCGTTGACCTTGAATTTATAAATGTATAATATTGTCTTAGCGAAAGGAGCTAGCGATGAAAACGAAGTGGGAGCCCAAGAAGAGATGTTCGCCGTACGACGATGACGCGTGGAGGGTTTTCCGGATAATGTCCGAGTTTGTCGACGGGTTCGAGCACCTCTCCGAGATCGGCACAGCCGTGACCATTTTCGGTTCGGCCAGGAGCAAGCCCGGCACGAAAGAGTACCAGGTGGCGCAGACCACGGCGAACCTGCTGGCGAAGGCTGGTTACTCGGTAATAACCGGCGGCGGCCCGGGCCTCATGGAGGCCGCCAACCGCGGCGCCTCGCTGGCCGACGGGGTTTCGATAGGCCTGAA
Source organism: uncultured Elusimicrobiales bacterium (assembly GCA_964606755.1). GTDB lineage: Bacteria > Elusimicrobiota > Endomicrobiia > Endomicrobiales > CAZSIW01 > CAZSIW01. The sequence goes on from CAZSIW010000071.1 coordinate 3,627, forward strand.
CATTCAGCTGCCGATGGAGCAGGTGGTCAACGCCTACGTGAACCTGCCGATAGGCTTCAGGTATTTCTTCGTCAGGAAAGTGATGTTCCTGAAATACGCCTCGGCGGTCGTGGTGATGCCCGGCGGTTTCGGCACGATGGACGAGTGTTTTGAGGCGCTTACCCTGATACAGACCGGCAAGATAAGGCCTATACCCGTCATACTCGTCAACACCGACTACTGGAAGGGCCTCATAGACTGGATGGAGAGCGCGATGCTCAAGAACGGCCTCGTCAGCAAAGACGAGCTGGAGATAGTCAAACTGATGGACGACCCCGAAGAGATAGTAAAAGAAATAAAGAAGAACGTGAAAATAACGTCCCAGAGCAAGGCGAATTTTTAAACTGAAAATCAAAAATATTGTGTCCGTGGCGGACTGATTAAAATAAGCCGCCAGAGGCGACACATAAATTTTGATATTTAATCTTTGATTTTTGATCTGGAAATGTGGGAGATGATATGCGCAAAGTTATATTTGTCCTGTTATTGTTTTTCTGCGCCGCGTGCTGGGCTCAGCCGCCGCGGGCGGGAGGGGGGAGCATGTCCACCGGAACGGAAACATTCATAAAACCTTCGAAGGAAGAGCTCAAGAAAAAACTCACGCCGATTCAGTACAAGGTGACACAGGAAGAGGGCACGGAAAAGGCGTACTCCAACGAGTACTGGAACAACCACAGGGACGGCATATACGTGGACGTCGTTTCCGGCGAGGTGCTGTTCAGCTCGAAGGACAAGTACGAATCCGGGACCGGCTGGCCCTCGTTCACAAAACCTCTGGAGCCCGGAAACATCGTCGAGAAGACGGACAGGACTCTCTGGATGGTAAGGACAGAGGTAAGAAGCAAGCACGCCGACTCGCACCTCGGCCATGTTTTCACGGACGGCCCGCCGCCGACCGGTTTGAGGTACTGCATGAACTCCGCCGCGCTGAGGTTCGTCCCGGCAGCGGAGCTCGAGAAGCAGGGTTACGGCGCGTACAAGGAACTGTTCTCAAAATAAGTCTAAGGAGACTTTGCCATGAAATTGATCGCAAGAATCGCAGTGTCTTTGTGTTTTGCCGCAGGCCTGGCCGTTCCGGCGTTTGCGCATCCGCCGAAGGATTTTATAGTCGAATACGACAACCAGAACAAGATCCTTAAGATTCTCGTCCAGCACCAGGTCACAAACCCCGCGAGCCATTTCGTTGAGTGGCTGACGGTGGACCTCAACAAAAAGAACATGATAAAGCAGAACTTCTCGAGCCAGAGATCGAAGGACCTGCAGGACGCGCTGTATGTTTTTATAGACGCGAAGCCTGCGGACGAGATAACAGTGTCGGCCCAGTGCAACGTTATGGGCGGCCTTAAAAAAACCTACACGGTAAGAGATATAACGAAAAAGTAAAACTTCCGGCAAACCGGATTGCATCCGCGTAACTGTCAAACTTTTTTTTGGGGGTGCGGGCGGCCGTCGCAGCTGACGGCGGCTTTAAGATAAGTTGATGAAATATATAGCGGACCTACACATCCATTCGATGTATTCCATAGCCACCAGCCGTTACCTTAAGCCCGAGTATCTCGACTACTGGGCGAGGATAAAGGGCGTGGATCTTCTCGGCACGGGCGACATCACCCATCCCGTCTGGCTTAAAGACCTTAAAAAACAGCTCGTGCCCGCGCCCGGCGGGTTTTATTCGCTGAACCCCAAATACGCCCTGCCCAACCCGTATTTTCCCGACAAACAGACCTCCTTCGTGCCGACCGGCGAGGTATGCTGTATCTTCAAAAGAGACGGCGTCGTAAAAAGGGTGCACCTGCTGTGCGTTCTGCCGGACCTGAAGGCGGCGGAAAAATTCCAGAAGAAGCTGGCTAAAAAATGGAACGTAAAATCCGACGGCAGGCCGATACTCGCGACGGACCCCAGGACCGTTCTCAAGATGCTTTTAGACACCGACAAGAACGCCTTCATGGTCCCCGCCCACATCTGGACGCCGCACTTTTCTCTCCTGGGCGCCAATTCCGGTTTTGATTCGCTCGAAGAGTGTTTCGGGGATCTCAGCGACAAGGTTTTCGCCGTCGAGACAGGGCTCTCCAGCGACCCCGCCATGAACAGGCTCTGCGGTTTCCTCGACAGGGTGACGCTCCTGTCGAACTCTGACGCCCACTCGCCCGACAGGATAGGCCGCGAGGCAAACATTTTCGAGACGGAGTTTTCCTACAGGGGCATGCTCAACGCCATCAAGACAAAAAAGGGGTTCGTGGGCACGGTGGAGTTTTTCCCGCAGGAAGGCAAGTATTACATGGACGGCCACAGGGCGTGCGATTTCTGCCTTACGCCCGAACAGACCGACAAGCTCGACGGCAGGTGCCCGTCCTGCGGCAAAAAGATAACGAAGGGCGTCTGCCACAGGGTGAGGGACCTCAGCACCAGGAAAACCTCCGTGGCCGAAAAAAAAGTTTACTACACCGTTCCGCTCGACGAGGTGATAGGCCAGTACCTTTCCTGCGGTAGGGCCGGCAAGAAGGCGAAGGATATGTACTTCGACATGATAAAGAAAGTCGGCGCGGAGCTCGACATCCTTCTTTTCACCGATACCGCCCTCATAGCGAAGGATTTCGGCGACCGCTTCGCCTCGGGCATAGCCAACATGAGGGACGGCCGCGTCAAGATAACCGAGGGTTTCGACGGCAAGTACGGCGAAATAATGGTCTTCAGCAACACCGCGCAGTGCGTTAGATAGAGAATAAGGTATTACCACCGGCCTGCAACAACAACAAACCAACAACGAGGACAAACATCCCTGTATGCCCCTCCACACTACCGGCGGGCAGGCCGATGACGGATCTCGGGCATGACACCAATAATAGACTGTCATCCCCCATGAAAACGCGTTGTTGCCCCGCTGTTGTTGTCATACCTGCGAAAGCAGGTATCCAGTTTTTTGACATCGCCTGATATTTATGGATTTCTGCTTTCGCAGGAATGACAGGCGTTTTTGGAATCTAACACTAAAATACTTTTATCGTAGTAAACATCAAAAACAACGGGACAGCTGCGCGTGAAAACGGGAATCCAGCTTTTCTCATCCTCTCCACGGCGTGGGAGAGGAAAGAGGTGAGGGGGAGTTAGGAAGTTCCTCTACGTCAACGCTGCTGGATCCCCGATTACACCCTCGAGGATGACAACAATAAAAGGGAATCAAAATGTGTAAAAAATATATGTTATTGGTTTTTATGTTTTCGGCTTTTCTGTGCGGGTGCGCCACAGTCGACGTCAAGCGGGATTACGACCCCTCGGTCGATTTCCGGAGTTTGAGAACCTACGCCTGGCAGCAGAAGGAGATCGAGGCTGGGCCCGGGCAGGCGGACAACTCTCTCATAAACGACCGCGTCATAAAAGCTGTGGACGCGGTCCTCTCGGGAAAGGGTTTTGAGAAAAACCCCGAAGATATGGATTTTCTAGTCACCTACGACTACGCGGTCACTAAAGATGCCAGCTCGGGCACCAGCTCGAGCATCAGCATGGGCGGGGCTTTTTCAAGGAATTTCGGAATGGGCTTCGGCATCGGGCACAGCGAACGAAACAACGAGGTGGAAATACTCAGTATCGACCTGCTCAACCCCGAAACCGGAAAGCTGATATGGCACGGCGCCATGGAACAGGAATACCTCAGGCCCACGGACCCGAACCAGTCCGCTGAAGACATCAGGGCGATGGCCGAAAGAATACTGTCAAAGTTCCCGCCGAAACCGAACCAAAAATAGACAGCAAACAGGTTGTCATTCCCGCGAAAGCGGGAATCCATTAATTGTAGTTTGTTTGTATACATCTGTTTTAAGTCAACGCCGCTGGATGCCAGATTACATCCTCGAGGATGACACCAAAAAAAGCCTGTCATTCCCGTGAAAACGCACTGTTGTCCCGTTGTTGTCATACCTGCGAAAGCAGGTATCCAGTTTTTTGACATCGCCGGATAATATTTATGGATTCCTGCTTTCGCAGGAATGACAGGCGTCTTTTGAATAAAACCCTAAAATACTTTTATCGTCGTAAACATCAAGAACAACGGGACACCTGTGCGTGAAAACGGGAATCCACGAAGTTATAGTTTGTTTGTAAGCGTCTGTTTTAAGTCAACGTCGCTGGATCCCCGATTACACCCTCGAGGATGACACCAAAAAAGTTTGTCATTCCCGTGAAAGCGGGAATCCATAAATTGGTTGTGGGTTTTTGCAGTCACTAACCCTGCAGGCGCTCGAAATAGAGTTTTTCCATTTCCCTGATGTGGCCCTCGCCGAAATAGCGGCTCACGAGGGGGAAAAGGCGTTCGTCTTCCAGCTTCGCGTGGGAAAGGATGAGGTCCATCACGTGTATGTATGACGCGAGGAGAGATTCCTTCAGCTGCTGGGACGGTTCTTTAGAGAAATTTCCGAAGAGGCGCTCTGACTCGTTCAGTTTTTTAAGGATCGGGGCGTGCTCGGCCAGTATCTGCTTGAGTATTGCCTGCTCTTTGGCCGGAAGGGCTTTCTTCATCACTGGGAACAAAACCTTTTCCTCAAGCTCCATGTGCTCGCGCAGCTCCTTCCTGAAAAACGCCGAAACGTTGGCGGCATGCTGCCAGAACTCGGGCTCGTTCTTGACCACGGCGTCAAGCTTCTCTATCAGGTCTTTCCTTTCCACGATGTCCCTGTGCCCCGCCACAAGCATTTCGACAATATCCATGATAAACCTCCGTGTCATTGCGAGCGTTGGCATGCCCCGATGTTGCTGTCATCCCGTGAAAACGTGAATCCAGGGAAGTTGCTTTTCGTCTGCAACATTACCCTCTTCGAGGGCAGGCTCATCTCGGGGACGACCAGCACGTCAATTCTACCTCATTAAAACCCATTTTACAAACCCCCCACAGCTTTCTCGATCCTCAGATAGCGCCCAGTGATTGACGGAACAAATTTCATCAAATAGGTTAG
>CAZSIW010000072.1:0-8595 GCA_964606755.1 uncultured Elusimicrobiales bacterium
CAAGAGGATCGCCTGACACATCTTTCCACTCACGCGCCTCCGCCTGCTGCCCAGAGCCAATTGGCTCTTGCCCCGGTGTTGACTCTTTCCTTTCCGATACCTGTGACCCGTCACCTGCAACCTGCTGTTCTGTAACCTGCCCTTCCCACTTCTCTGCCTCTTGGCCGTTGCCGTCTCCCGATACCCCGGACCCCGCTTGCCCGCCGGATGCGTGGAGGGGTGAGGTTGGCGTGGTTGGAGAAGTAATAGAAGCGGACTTGCCTCCAGCCGATTTGCGGTTTGGCTTTAACGCTTGAAGCTCAGCCTTCAACTCCTCTATTTCTTTCAACTTGCCGGAGTTGTCTTTGCCTGCCTTTTTCAAATCCTTGGCATAGGCTTGCGCGGACTTTAGAGCTTTCTTAATATTGTCTATCTTAGCCTCATCAGCCTTCTTTTTGGCAGCTATAGCAACCTTTTCGGTCTTGAGGTCCAGCTTGGGCTTGCCTTGTTCGGCCTGCCATTTCTGATGCTCCTCTGTAATAGTTTTAGCAATGGTATCTGTGGGGGTGTCTGCCGGGCCATCGTATTCTATATGTATACCCCTGGCTGACTTGGCTATGCTGACACCATTATGGCGGCTGCCCTTGCTGGCTTTGACGCTTTTGGCCCCAGCATGTTCAGGCTTGCTTGCCGGTGAGGCAGAGTTTAGCATCTTGTCAATGAGTTGGCTGGTGCCTTGAACGCTCAAGCTCTTAACTGTTATGGCTTCTGCCACCTTCACTTTCAGGTCATCAGATGACAGGCGCATCAGTTGAATGGCATGGTTTCTGGTCAATGTGCTACGTAGCACATACTCTTTTATGGCCTGCGGCAATTCAAGGATACCTATAGATTTTGTAACATAACTCCTGTCTTTTCCGAACTTTGCGGCTATAGCTTCATGGGTCCAGTACACAGGGTCAAGCTTGTTCAAGTTATCATACCCAACGGCCTCTTCTATAGGGTTAAGGTTCTCCCGCTGAAGGTTCGCAACCAGCACCCAGGCCTTGGCATCGGCTTCATTTTTAATATCATACTCTATTACCTGTATGACCTCTAAACCGGCCAGTTTGTGGGCCCTTAAGCGGCGTTCCCCATCAAGAAGCTCCCACCATTCATCATTTGGAGAAGCGCCCTCTGGCAACGGATCAGGCGCGGGCCTGTCCGCCAGCGCCTCAGTGGCGGAAATTCTGCGAACCGCCACAGGCGTTTTCAGCCCGATACTTTTAATGGACTCGGCAAGCCCTTTGAGGCCTTCTTCGTTGAAATCCTGCCTGGTTTGATGCCGTGATGGAACTATACGATCCACTCGAATCTGCTTCACTACAGGTGTGTCAGCCATAAGCCCCCCCATTCTAAGAGTTTTTGACAATTTATTGAAATAGACGCAATAGCCTTTTACCCCAAAGGGGTGATGTGTTAGAGCCCCAAGTGCAACTCGGGGTACGTACATTCAGCCACACCACCGCGCCCCGTAGGGGCGCTGCCGCCATTCAATATGGTTGCTTCTTAATCCCACATTTTTCACTCCACGCAATGCTCCGCCCCGAATGGGCGGAAAAGGCGGGGGCGGTGGTGGGTTCTATTGCCTTACCCGTTCTTACGAACGGGCCTCTAACACTCCGCTGCTCCGCAGCTGAACAATATGTGCCTTTAAAGAACATGCATCCATTTATAGAATATGACGCAATCTTGAATACTTATTGTTTAAATATCGATTTTTTTATTGTCTCGCTTAGGATATCTGTCAGCACACCTTTGACAAGATCATATGATTCTTTACTCACCTTAGATAATATTTTTTTAAAGTGTGTTTCTGCAAGTTGTGTTTTTGGGCTAGTATTAATTAAGTCATCCAGAGATAGTTTGAGTTTTGCTTTTTCATCATCACTCAATTCATCTAACTCATCTGCCAACTCACTGAAAGCTTCTATTTTCTTAGTAGTCCATGGATATGCAGAACCGCATTTATGACAAAAACTTGGTGGATTAAATTTTGTCATATCACCGATCCCCGCGACTATGTATTTTCCCCTGATACTCTCTCCACACTTCTCGCATTTTGTAATAGTGGGCTGACCACATTTGCTACAAAAATCTTGTCGTAAAGCAGGAGAACCATTATAACGTCCTGTTATAGAATGTCCATTTTTACATACTTGAGCCATTTCATAATAACTTTCACTTTCATACATTCTCATACAAGCTCCCACTGTTACAAAATTAAAAACAGGTGCAAATCCTGATGCTTAAAGATTACACATCATTTTGTTTTAACGTTTTTATTGCCCAAAAAATAAAACGAACTAACCAATATAGAGGATACCCAGCAATTAGAAACATATTCCCAACCTTTTTTATAATATAAAATATTTTAGTTTTGCCACTTACAAGTATATCATCAAAGGTTTTACAGTAAACCACATCTCCTCTTTTTATATTGTCCACCCCCCACTCTTCCTTACTAACAACAAACGATTTTCCTAGTTTTCCCTTAATTATGCTCGTAATTTCACTATCCATCGGTGGTATATCGCTATCCCATTCTAGCGTAAATTCATTTCCTGTTGCATTATCTGTGACTTTATAAAATTTATGAGAATATTTAGCATGTAATTGGTTCCCAAAATAGGAAAGAGTTATACCAATTATCAATATTCCTAAAACAATTAAGCCTTCGCGAGCTATCATTTTTTTTGTATTTAACAGCATAATTTTTTCACCTCCTCCTAATTCCGTTCTATTTTCTCTTACCTCACTAACTTTATTTTTCTGGATTCCCGATTACAAACTTCGGGAATGACACCATTTTTTTGATTAAATGTATCTTATATCTTGTTCTATCAAACAAAAAAACCACCTGCATATTTATGCAATGTGGTTTTATATTTTCGTTTCCATGCCGGCGCTGCTCATAAAGGACTCACTGTGATATGTTCAATTTAGTAGTTTTAAGGCAGCAGTATTAGGATTATATAATAAATTGGCGGGTGCAGGCAAATTTTAAAAATAGATGGGTTACAGTTTGAGATTGATATCTACTACCATTTCTTGAATATAAAAAATACCGCGATGATTATCATCGAAAAACCTACAATGTAATTCCACTTGAGTTCCTCTTTAAGATAGAACAAGGAGAAACCGCAGAAGACCAATAGAGTTATGACCTCTTGTATCGTCTTAAGTTGCGCGGTCGAGAATTGGTAGGAACCGATACGATTTGCGGGCACCTGAAAACAATATTCTATGAAGGCTATGCCCCAGCAAATAAGAATTACCTTAAAAATCGGAGAGCTCTTGTACTTCAAATGGCCGTACCACGCAAAGGTCATGAAGATATTGGAAATGGTTAGCAGGATTATTGTTTTCATTGTTACATACCTGAACGTCATTGCGAGCGAAGCGAAGCAATCTAATATGTTTTGTCAACGACAGATTGCCGCGTCCCAAAGTGGGACTCGCAATGACAACTCTAAATACTTTTAGAGCGTACTCCCACTCAAGAAAGAGATCAACGCGCAGATTATGTCCAGCGGCTTTGGCGGACAGCCGGGAATGTGAAAAACTACCGGCACAACGTTCTTGACCCCGTTTTTCGTGTAATACGAGTCTTTGAACAAACCGCCGTCCAGGGCGCAGTCGCCGAGTGAAATAACGAATTTAGGCTCCGGCATGGCATCGTAAGTTCTCTTGAGAGCGGTCTCCATATTTTTCGAAACTGGCCCCGTCACGAGAAGCGCATCCGCGTGGCGCGGCGAAGCGACAAAATCGACGCCGAAACGCTGAATATCGTATATCGGGTTTGAACAGGCTATTATCTCGGATTCGCAGCCGCCGCAGGAACCGGTATCGACTTCCCTTATATGGAGAGACCTTGAAAATTTCTTGTTGATGAGCCGTTTCAATTCGGCGCCCGAGCTCTCGAGCACCGCGTCTTTCATTCCCGCGCAGTCTATCTTTCTTGTGACCCGTCCCTTCAGGAGGCTCGCCTTTATTATTTTTATCATAGATCGTTCCCCGAGTACGACAGGTCAAAGCTCTTATTGCATAAAGGGAAATCCGGAACGATATTGTTACGCACGGCGTAAGACAGCCCCTGCCAGTTGTGGAACGAAGGGTCAACGATCTTGCACCGCGCTATCCTTCCCGATGCATCCGTCATCACCCAGTACAACACCGGGCCCCTCCAACCTTCTTTGTAACCAAGCGCGAAGCCCTCTTTTCTTACAGCCGCGTTTTCTGACTTAAGCTCGCCCTTAAAGGTCTGTGCCAGCATGTGCCTTATAATATTGACGGACTCTTCGAACTCGCACAGCCTTACTTTTAAACGCGAAAGGACATCCCCGGACTTCTCCCCTGACTTGATAAAACTTTTTGGATCGTAAATACCCTCAAAATCTTTTCTAAGATCCCTGTCTATGCCGCAGGCCCTGGCGCACAACCCGACCATTCCCAGGTCCTGAGCTATCGTCTTCAATAGTTTTCCGGTGGTGTCCACCCTGTCCATGAAAGAAACGCTGTAAAACAATATATCTTTCAATTCATTAAATTCTTCCGATATCTCGTCAAGAAAATCGGCTATCTCTATTTTCGCGCCTGTGCCCGGCGCCACGAATACTCCCCCAGGCACGTTAACACCCTTGAGATACCGGCTCCCCGACACCCGCTCGTTAAGCGCAAGAATTTTCTCCTTGATAATGGAGGCATAGTTAGCGGCGAACGAAAAACCCACATCCAGCGCTATCCCGCCCACGTCATTGGCGTGGTTGTACATCCGCTCCAATTCAAGGAAAACGCACCTTACGCGCTGGGCCGCGACCGGAACATCCAGCGAATTGATCTTTTCAACCGCGTGGCAGAAAGCAAGGCTGTGCGCGAAAGAGGAATCCCCGCTGACGCACTCGCTCAGTTTCAGGCACTCTTCGGGATATTTGTTCTCGAACAGTTTTTCTACGCCCCTGTGAGTGAAACCCAGCCTCATCTCCAGGTTTATAACCGGCTCACCAGCTACGCTGAACCTGAAATGCCCCGGGCCTATTATACCCGCGTGCACCGGGCCAACCGGAACCTCGAATATTCCCTCGCCCTCTATCTTGTGGAACACATAATCTTTTTTGGCCCCTTCTTTGACACTGCCGGGGTTAAAATCCTTCCTTAGCGGGTAGTTCCCTTCGGGCCACACCTCATCGTGCAGCCGCAGGCGCCTCAGGTCGGGATTGCCTTTCGCGCTTATCCCGAAATTCTCGAATATCTCGCGTTCGAACAGCGCCGCGGAATGCATTTCAAGAGAAAGAGTGTCGTACTCCGGCAGATCTTTAGGCACATCGGTATACACGAAGAACCATTTTTTGTGTATCACGCCTTCAAAACAGCAGTAGAGCCTGAAACTTTCTTTCTGCTCGCAGCAAAAATATGTCATCACGGGGCTGTAGAGTTTTTTGTGAATAAAATGACAGACCTTTTTGAAATCACCGTTCGCGGTCTCAAGGTATATCTCGTCGAGGCCGCTCGTGATTTTCTTTACGACCGGGCCCAGCTTCTGTTTTATCTCTAATATATCGTTAGAATCCATATCTTTATCCCTTTATCACCTTAATAGCCGATTCTATCAGCACATGCAGATATTTTGGCATCCATATTCCCAGCACCGCTATCAACGCCCCCGTCAATATAAAAGCTGTTTTGGAGCCCGCGCCGACATTTTCACCGGCCTCAATTTCCGGGGGTTTTTTTCCAAAAAGAATTTTCGTAAAATGGTACGCCAGCGCCGCGAAAATAAGGGCCAGCGCGAAAATCACGACCGCGGTTGATGCATAGCGCCCTTTTGAGAACCCGGAGATCAATATCATCAACTCGCTGAAAAATATGGAGAAGGGCGGCATGCCGCAAAGGGCGAAGACCCCGAGCACGACGAAAAAGCCCGTGAACGGCATTGCTCCGGTAACACCGCTTATGGACCTCATGTTATGAGTTTTATATTTCCTGATTATGCTGCCGGCTCCAAAAAACATCAGTGATTTGTTTATAGCGTGGTTAAAGATATGAAAGAGAGCGCCGTATAACCCCAGCCACCCGCCGACACCAAGCCCGAAAAGAATGACACCTATGTGCTCTATGCTGGAATAAGCCAGGAGCCTTTTTATGTCCTTCTGTATGAGAATAAAACCGGCGGGCAGGAGCACGGACAAAACTCCGAAAAATATCAGCAGGTTCCCCGAGAAACCGTCAACCGTGCAATGGTTGACGATTATCATGTACCTTATTATCGCGTAAACGGCGGTCTTTAAAAGAACGCCGGACAACATCGCGCTTATCGGCGCCAAAGCCTGGCTGTGAGCGTCGGGAAGCCAGGTGTGCATCGGGGCTATCCCCGCTTTTGTGCCGTAACCTATGAGGATAAAAACAAACGCTATTTTGACTATGCCCGGGTTAAGCAGGTTTGAAACCGCGTTGATGTCAGTCCAGTTCAGGCTGTGGATATTGCCGTTAACGAACGCGGTGTAATACATGAGTATGGTCCCAAGAAGCGCCAGCGATATGCCGACTGAACAGATGATGATATATTTCCACGCCGCCTCGATCGACGACTCCTTGTTGTACAGGCCGACAAGAAGAGCCGATACCAGCGTAGTCATTTCTATAGCCACCCACATGACACCGGTGTTGTTTACGACCGTAGTAAAAAGCATGGTGAACACGAACAGGTCGAACAACACATAATAAACCATCGCTCTTTTTGCCGATATTACCCCTTCAGAAACATCGTCACGTAAGTAGTTAATTGAGTAGAGCGAGGCCACAAAGGCCACCACCGCTATGATCAGTATAAAATATCCGCTCAGCGCGTCCATATAAAAGAAATTGTAATAGGAGACGGTGTTCTTTGCCAGGCCGTCCGCTAGCACGACGGCGATCGCCAAAAGAACGAAACATCCCGCGGAGTTTATGACACCCATCTTCTTTACGTCTTTAACTAACGGGTAAAGAATCGGCAGAAGTATCGGCAATAACAAAATACACAACATTTCCATTTTTTAACCTTTTAGGGAAGTTAACCTGCTTACATCTATATGAGTAAAAAGCTCGTTTATCCTGTAGATGAATACGCCCATGACCATGACGCAGACGAACACATCGAAGAAAATCGCAATCTCTACCAGGAACGGCATGCTCCCGCACAGGGAGACCGCGCAGATGAACAACCCGTTCTCCATTATGAGCAGGCCTATCACCTGAGCTATCGCCTTCATCCTGAATATCATGATAAACATTCCGTCGAACATGACAAGAAGCGACACTGCGAACGAAAATATCTTGACGGGGTTTTCGTGGGACAACAGCCTCATGGAAAGCCCGTACGAAAACCAGGCCAGGAGACCGGTGACCAGGAGTGATATCAGAGGGTTAAGGAAAAGCCCCGCGTTCTCATCAATTTTTATTTTCCTTGTCATCCAGTAGAGAAATATCGGTATGGCGATAACTTTCAGCAATAGCATGAGAAACGCGATGACGTATAGTTCCGTGATCCTCAAAGACACCGCGACGCTCAGGACCATCAGGCACAGGCACAGGGACTGGAGCAGGAAACTGTCGATAAGCGCCGTTACCCTTTTTGAAACGACCGCCTTAACCGTCATGATAAGTGTGCATATCAGAAATAAAAGGTTCATCTTTATATCCTCATCAGGGCGAAAATGAACGCAAGCCCCGCGAACACAAAACCAACGCCCAGGAAATCGACCACCCTGAAAAGCCGCAGTTTCGCCATAGATATGTCTAGAACTGCAAATGTAACGCAAAGCGCGACAACTTTGACAGCTGCCGCCATCATCATAAAGACTATAGACGAGCTTTCAAAATACCCGCAGGGAAGAAGAACCCCCGACACAAGGACAAATAACATGATCTGCTTTATATGGCTGGCCAGCTCAAGAACACCAAGCGAGCTTCCCGAGTATTCAAGCAACATCGCTTCGTGCACCATGGTCAACTCAAGGTGCGTCTCCTGGTTGTCTATGGGCAGGCGCGAAGTCTCGGCTATCACTACGAACAGCAGGGCCACGCACGCCGCGAGCCGCGCTAACAACATGCCGTCGGGCATATTGACAGCCGCCAGGCTTGTAGATCCGTGACCCATCGATGCCGCGAAGACGGCAAGTATAGCCACCGGCTCGACTACGCTTGAGATGTACATCTCGCGGGAGGAGCCCATCCCGCCGAAAGCGCTGCCCGTATCTAGAGCGCTCAGGGCCAGGAAGAACCGTCCTAGAGCCAACAGGAAAATAACGGCCAGAAAATCGCCCATACCGCCGGCCGAAATTCCCGGCGCAAGCACTGGCACGATGAACAACGCCGTTACCGAAGACGAAAACACGATATAAGGCGTAACGCGGAATATCCATGAGGCCTTGTCCGAGACGACCTCTTCCTTGTTGAAGAGCTTGAGCAAATTGTAGTAAGGCTGAAAAATACTCGCGCCGCGCCTCATCCTGAGGTTATCCTTGATTTTTCTGATAATCCCGCTCACCAGAGGTGAAAGAAGGATCAGCACGAGCGCCTGAAAAGTAACAATAAGTG
>CAZSIW010000073.1:0-8420 GCA_964606755.1 uncultured Elusimicrobiales bacterium
TTAAGCTGCTGACCCGTGTAAATTTTGTCCGTGCCTGCTACGGCAAAATGAGTGTAGAGGCCCGACATCTCGACTTCTTTCGTCCGCGCCACCTCATCGAGCAGGCGCGACGCGCCGTATGAGGAAACGCCTATGCGGCCCATGCCGGTGTCAAGTTTTAGATGAAACTCCAATCTCTTTTTGAGTTTGCGGGCGGTATTGGCGAGCTCTTCAAGCCCCCTCGCGCTCGATATTGTCGGGGTCAGGCCGTATTTCGCGGCCACGGAATAATTCTCAAGAGGGAACATACTGCCCAGAATGAGTATTTCGCATTTAATATCGTGTTTTCTGAGCGCTATCCCCTCTTCGATACTTGACACGCCCAAAGAAGTCACGCCCGCCTTGAGCGCGGCAACGGCTACCCAGTTGGCGTCATGGCCGTACGCGTTGGCTTTGACGACCGCCATCATCGCGGTCTGGGGCTTAAGATGTTTTTTTATGTTTTTGACGTTTCGGGATACCGCTTTGGGGTCTATTTCAACCCAGGTGGGCCTGAAGATACCGTCTCTGGAGACGTCCCATACACATTTGGATACGGTTTTTTGAAGTATGTTTTGCTGAAGCCGGGCGTCACTCATTACAACTCCCAACCTGCATCAGAGAGATCTCAAATTGCAAATTGAAAATTGCAAATTTGAAAATCCAGTCGTTTTTCTGTTTAATTTGCACTTTGCATTTTACAATCTGCAATTTGCAATGTTTCTTGTTTCATTCTACCGGTGCGCTTTCTACTTCTATCCTCTCGGGGTTCTCAAACTTTGTATAATCCCTGAAGAAATTCAGGTCCACATCACCCGTGGGGCCGTTCCTTTGTTTCGATATGATGACCGTTGCCTTGTTCGCGAGGTCAGGGTCGTCCGGCTTGTAATAGCCTTCCCTGTAGATGAATGCCACGACGTCGGCGTCCTGCTCGAGCGCGCCGGACTCTCTCAAGTCAGAAAGCTGGGGCCGTTTTTCCCTGCCCTTTTCTTCGGGTTTTCTTGAAAGCTGGCTCAGCGCCACGACCGGGACGTTCAGGTCCCTGGCAAGGCTCTTGAGCGAACGGGATATCTCGGCGATCTCCTGCTGCCGGGATTCCTGGCCGCCCGAGCCGCGCATCATCTGGATGTAGTCTATAACTATCAACGCCAGTTCTTTTTTTTGTACTTTCAGCTCGGAAGCGAGCCTTCTTGCGCGGGCACGCAGTTCAAGGACGCTCAGGGTTGAGCTGTCATCTATATAGATGTCGGCCTCCGAGAGTTTCGCGGCCGCCGTGGTCAAAGCAGGCCAGTCGCGCGTCGCGAGAAAACCCTGCCTTGCCTTATGCGCGTTCACCCTGCCGACCGAACACAAAAGCCTCATCATAAGCGATTCTTTGGACATTTCTATAGAGAACAGCGCGACGGGTTTTTTCTCCAGAAGCGCCACGTTTTCCGCTATATTAAGCGCGAACGCGGTCTTTCCCATCGAAGGCCTTGCGGCTATGAGTATGAGCTCCGAAGGCTGAAGGCCGGCGGTCATCTTGTCGAAATCGGTAAAACCCGTCCTTAAACCCGGCACGTCTTTCTTGTTCTTGTTTATCCGCTCGAGATAGTCAAGGGTCGGGTGGACAAGGTCGTTTACAGCGGAAAAACCTTTAGTTATGCGCTGCTGGGATATGCCGAAAAGAAGCGTTTCGGAATTATCGAGTATCTCCTCGGCGGAACCCTTCTCCCTGAAAGCCGATGAAACCATATCGGTGCCGACGCTTATCACCTGCCGAAGGATCGATTTCTCGCGCACGATCTTAGCGTAGTGTTCCACGTTTGCGGAAGTCGATACTGAGTTTATTAGGGAAGCTATGTAACTGGCGCCGCCTATGTCGGTAAGGAGGTTTTTCTTTTTAAGCTCGCTGGAAACCGTGATAGTATCCACGGCATGGTTTTCGAAGTGCAGGTCCCTGATTATTCTGAATATTGACTGGTGTGAATCCTTGTAGAAATCCTTGTCCGTAAGTATGTCTACCGTTTTGATAACGGCTTCTTTCTCAATAAGCATCGAGCCGAGAACAGCCATCTCGGCCTCTATCGCCTGTGGAGGAATTTTTTCAATAATATCTGCCATTTTAACCGGACTACAGACTCTAGACCACAGACTCTAGACCTTTTGTCGCTGGTCTATAGCCTATGGTCTATTGTCTATGATCTATTCCTTATCTTCAGCTTTCGTTTCTTTTTCTTCTTCGGCTTCTGTTTCGGTTTCTGTCTTAACTTCTTTATCAGCAACTACCCATACCTTGGGTTTTGCTATGACTTCGGGGTGCACCCTTATCTCTACGGGGAAAACACCCGTCTCTTTGATCGTTTCCCTTATTATTATGTTCTGCTTCTCGATGTCAAAACCGTTCTCCTTGAGTATCCTGTGAATATCGGAGTTCGTGACAGAGCCGAACAACTTTCCGGATTCGCCTACTTTCACGTTCACCGTCATCGAGATCTTTTCTATCTTCTCGGCTGTCTCTTTCGCGGCCTCGATAATTTTCGCTCTTTCTTTCTCGAGCTTTACTTTTTCCTTTTCCCACACCTTCAGGTTCTGCGCAGTCGCTTCAAGAACGAGATTCTTGGGAATAAGATAGTTCCTGGCATGACCGGGAGAGACATTCTTTATATCTCCCTGTTTTCCAAGATTGGTTATATCCATGCGAAGTATCACTTTCATTGTTCCTCCATCAGCGTTTAGCGTGGAGCGTTCAGCGTATAGAAGTCTTTGGTTTTATGTCTTTCCTATACGCTCTACGCTGTACGCTAATTATTATTTCTATTCAATAACTATTTCAAAAACACATCAACCTGCAAACTTAACAATAACTTATACTTTTAAATGACAGAGAACGGCAGAAGAGCGATCATCCTCGCGCGTTTTACCGCGGTGGCTAGCTCTCTCTGGTGTTTCGCGCAGTTCCCAGTCACGTGTCCGGAAAGGATCTTGCCTCTTTCGGTCACAAACCCTCTCAACAGGTTGATGTTCTTGTAGTCTATCTCTATCTTGTCCGCGCAGAAACGACATCTCTTTCTCTTCAACAGACCGCCCTTGCGACCGCCAAACCGCCCGCCGCCTGGTCCGCCCTGCGGCCTGCCGCCTGGTTTCTGGAACGGCCTCGCTCCGCCTTCTCTCGGCTCTCTATTTTCTCTGGTATCGTTTGCCATGTTGAACTCCTATATTTTAGCTTTCAGTCGTCAGCTCGCAGTCATCAGCATAAAACCAAAGTCTTTTGATCTTCGCTGAAGACTGATGACTGAAGACTGATAGCAGATTTAAAATGGTATCTCTTCGTCGTTCGAGGAACCTGTGCCTTCCGGTTCCGATGCGCCGCCTGCCTGAGTATCTTCGGCAACAGCCTCGCTGGAACTTTCGGTCGCGGGCTTTGAAAGGAATTGCACTCTCCTGGCGACAACTTCGATACTGGTCCTTTTCTGCCCTTCCTTTGTTTCCCACGCGCGGCTCTGAAGACGGCCCTCAACGTGCACGGGCATTCCCTTCTTAAGCCTTTCTCCGCACCTTGTAGCAGATTCACCCCACACGACGATCGGTATGAACGATGTGAGATCCTGCCAGGCGCCCTGGGCGTCTTTGTAACGCCTGTTGACAGCTATATCTATCCTGCAAACTGCCTGCCCCTTTGTAGTATAGCGCACTTCAGGGTCGCGGGTAAGCCTGCCGACGAGTGTTACGCTGTTCTGTTCAGGAAGCCGGAGATTGGAATTATTCATCTATCTTTACCTCCCGTGCTGACTGGCTTTGAGCTGACTGGTTTTCGGCCTGAGCAGGCTGGGCCGGGGCTGCCTGTTCCGCGTCAACGGGTTTGGGCGGCTCAATGGGTTTCGGAGCAACGGGTTTTTTATCAACTTTTACGGTCATATAACGGATAACCGAATCCGTGACTTTGTAAAAACTCTCAAGGACGGCTATCATTGTGCCGGGGCCAGAGAGCTCACAATAGATGTAGTTACCTTCTCTGAATTTCTTGATGGGATATGCCAGCTTTTTTTTGCCGAGCATCTGGGAGAGAACGATCTTACCTTTGGAATTTTCCACCAGTTTTTTGAACTTCTCAACGAACTCTTCGGTCTTTTCGGCGGTCAGTTCCGGCGAGAGAATCACTGTACTTTCATAAACAATCATTAATATACCTCCTTTTTGGATTCCGCCCGTGCGGGCGGTTTAGCCCCGTTAATCGTTACCGGAGCAAAGAACGTGTTTAATATATCATTTTTACCGGGTTTTGGCAAGGGGTACCCAAATTAAATATCAAAGATTAAATATCAAAATTAACGTGTTTGCTTTTTGCGAACTTGTTTAAATCAACCTGCGGACGTTTCATCTGACACCAAAATTTTGATTTTTGATATTTGATTTTTGAATTTCTTTATACGCTTTCGCTTTTTTCGAAAAACCAGGCGCCAAGGAAAACCATCAGGAGCGAGAACAAAACCATGGCCAGCAAGTCAACGCTTACAGGCAGAACTGACACCCCGATAAGTGTTCCCCTCAGGCCATCTATGCCGTAAGTGAGCGGGTCAAGGTGGGAAATAACGCGTATCCAGGCCGGCAGGTTCGCAAGAGGGAACAGCGCGCCGGACAGAAAAAACAGCGGAAATATCACAAAATTCATGATAAGCTGAAAACCCTGCATGTCTTTCATGTTCGAAGCGAACACCAGGCCGAGGCCTATAAAAGTTGATGCTATCAGGATCAAAAATACAAATGCCACTATAAACATAGGCGCGCTGGTTATCCGGAAACCCGCCACAAAGGAGATAAGTATCACCATAAGCGCCTGGATTATACCGGTCGTTATTCCGCCAGCTATCCTCCCGAGAACTATCGAAACCCTGCTCACTGGAGCTACCATTATCTCCTTAAGAAAGCCGAACTCCCTGTCCCAGAGTACGGACAACCCCGCGAACATCGAAGAAAAAAGCAGCGACATCCCCAAAATTCCCGGGACAAGATAACTTATATACTTGACACCCTGCGGTATTCCTGGCATGGCGGACCTGTTAAAACCCATCCCCATGAAGGCAAGAAAGAACAGGGGCATCGCAAGCGTGCCGATTATACGGGACTTCATCCTTGTGAATTTTTTGAGCTCTCTAAGCCACATAACATATATAGCATTCAGGTTTATCATCTTTTCCTCATAAGCCTTGCAAATCCCGGATGGGCCTCGCCGCCTGAGGCTTCCTCTTCCCTGATCGTCTTGCCGGTAAAGTGCAGAAAAACATCTTCAAGGCTCGGCTTGTGCAGGCCGACCGAGTTTATCTTCGCGCCCGCTTCCCGGGCCAATGAAACTATGTCCGGTATCCGTTTCTCGCCCTGCTCGACCGTGAGGTCAAGAAATGTTTCGTGAGACTGAACGGTCTTTATCCAGGGCGTCCCCTCAATTTTTTTTATCAGGCCGTCTTTTCCTTCTTCCAGCTCAAGCGTGATGACATCGCCGCCGAGCGTGTTCTTCAGCTCCTGCGGCTTACCCAAAGCAACGATCTTCCCATGATCCACTATCGCTATCCTGTCGCAGAGGTAATCCGCCTCTTCCATGTAATGGGTAGTTAGGATTATCGCCACTTTCTTTTCAACGTTAAGTTTTTTAATGTAGTCCCAGATGTGCCGTCTTGTCTGGGCGTCAAGGCCTAGGGTCGGCTCATCCAAAAACAGCACCCTCGGCATCTGGATAAGCCCGCGGGCGATCTCAAGCCTTCTTTTCATCCCGCCCGAATATTTTTCAACCAGAATATCTTTTTTGTCGGTAAGCTCTATGAACTCCAGCACTTCGTCGATCTTTTTGAGGCGCGCCTCTTTCCCGATGCCGTACATCATGGCATGGAACTCGAGATTCTCCGCGCCCGTCAATTTATTGTCCAGAGCCGGGTCCTGAAAAACAATGCCGATATTTTTACGCACCTCGTTCATCTTTGTCAAAACGTCAAAACCCGCCACTTCGGCACGCCCCGAGGTCGGCTTTAAAAGTGTCGAGAGCATGTTTATAGTGGTGGTCTTGCCCGCCCCGTTGGGCCCGAGAAAACCGAAAACCTCTCCCTCTTCAACCTCAAAAGAGATCCCGTCAACGGCTGTAAAGTTATTAAACTTCTTGGTAAGTTTCTCAACAACTATCGAATTCATTTTTCCTCTTAACGGAATACCCGCTCTATTTTACCATCGCGCTTTTTCGAAGCGCCTGCGGCATCTTTTCTATGGCGTAACGCAACGCGGTTCTCGGCATGGCTTTCTTATTTTTCATTACGTATTGGAAGACTTCACGCTGGTGCGCTTCACTTGCGGCTTTGAGCATCCAGCCGTAGCCTTTCTGCACCATATCATCCTGATCGGTTAACAACAGATCTGCGATTTCGAAAACATCTTTAAGAAATTTTCCGTGCCTCGCGGGCAATATGAGAGTTACAGCCGAAGCGCGCCGAACCCACCGGTTCTCAGATTTTGCCCATATTGTGAGATCTTTCAGGTATTTTGGATAAAGTTCAACAAACGCGCCTACAGTGTGGTTACAAAAGGTGTCGCACTTCGCCCAATTGTTGATGTAGCTGTTTATCCAGCGCTCGAATATTTTAAAATCTTCCGGTTTAAAATCTTTGCGAAGGCGATAGGCCCAATCGGAGGCAACGTATGCCTCTTCGGAATAATCGGACATGAACAGCTCCTCGCAAAGCGAGAATATCTCCTTCTTGCCAAAACTCTCAACATCACGAAAAGATTTCGCGGCTATCTCGCCGACAACGGCGCTCTTCACGCCATAGTGCTTCGCCTCTTCCTTAAAGAACTTTTTCGCGCTGAGCCTGACAGCCGCGCTGGAATTAAGCTTCAATTCATTTCTTACTGTATTAATGATATCGTTTTGCATAAGAGTTCTCGGTGCATTTTTGTCATCCCCGAGAGTTTAATCGGGGATCCACAAATTATTAACATCAAGGCCTGGGTTCCCGATAACGGATTTCGGAATGACCATTTTAAATTTTATTTAATGAACGATGAATGATTAAACGGTCACGACAAGATTATCTTTGTGGATCACTTCTTCGGAGTCCACATCATCGAGAAGCTTTTTTACTTCAGAGGTTTTTTTGCCCTTGATCACTTCAATGTCCGCGGAGGTGAATTCCGTGAGGCCCCTGGCTATTTCAACGCCCGATCTTGTAACTATGCTTACCGAATCGCCCACGCCAAATTTCCCCTCCACCTTTACGATCCCTGAAGGAAGGAGACTTTTGTCGGCTTCCTTGACAGCCTTAGCCGCGCCGTCGTCAACTACTATCTTGCCGGCACATTTCGCGCCGAACGCTATCCAGCACTTTCTCGCCTCAAGCGGTTCGTGACAGCTAAAAGTTGTACCTGTCTGCCGGCCAGCGGCGATGTCGACCAACACACCCGGGTTCTGGCCGTTGGCTATTACGACATTCACACCCGCAGCGGTCGCGATCTTTGCGGCAGCTATTTTTGTCCTCATGCCGCCCACGCCCTTACCGCTCGATGAATCCCCGGAGGCGTAATCTTCTATCTCTTTCGTTATCTTGTCCACCTTTGTCACGAGCTCGCTTGCGCCGGGTATTCCCTTGTACAGCCCGTCAACATCCGTAAATATCACGAGCAGGTCAGCCGAGACTTTTGCGGCCACAAGCGCGGACAGAGTATCGTTGTCGCCGAACTTCAGATCTATCTCTTCGACAGCTATAGTATCGTTCTCATTTATTATCGGAACGACATCCCACTCCAATAGCCGCAGAAGCGTGTTCCTGGCGTTGAGATATCTCTGCCTGTCTATGAAATCGTGCCTGGTCAAAAGCACCTGCGCGATGGTTATCCCCTTTTCGCTGAAAGCTGTCTGATAAATGTCCATCAAAAGAGGCTGGCCTATGGCGGCAAGCGCCTGTTTCTCTTTAAGGCTCTTGGGCCTAGACTCGATCTTCAGCTTCCCCATGCCCGCGCCTATCGCGCCTGAAGTAACGATGACAACCTCATCGTCGCCCGTCTTTATTTGAACTATGGCGTCAACAAGCGACTCGATCCTCTCCTGGTTGAGAGAACCGTCCGCAGCGGTCAACAAATTAGTGCCGATCTTAACTACCATTCTCATTATAATCACCGTTGAAACAGGTTCGCAAAGCTCACGAAATTAGAAACTTGCTCACTTCGGGACAATTGTCCCTTCGTTCGTGAAATTACGTCATTTAATTTCACGCGCAAAGCGCGTATATTTCGTTCCGACGCAACGTCGGAACATATTTCATTTACAATGTTTCGTATTTGCGTATTCTACACTATTTTGGCGCTATTTTCAATCGGCTTTCAAAATAAGTATAATGTTACGAACTTATTATTGTATAAAAGGGGCTATTTATGGATAAACTCAC
>CAZSIW010000074.1:0-8387 GCA_964606755.1 uncultured Elusimicrobiales bacterium
TGACACTATTTAATTCTATACTTTTTTTTCAGTCGTGTCAATTTGTTGGAACAAAGGCCGAGCGCTTCTTTTTTTGTCGCAATTTCGCCGACGGCAAGCGCTTCGTTGGCTATTCTAAGGAGTTCGCCTATTAGAGGGCCGGATTTGAGCTTGAAATGTTTCATCAGCAGGTTCCCGTCGATTATTCTGGGCTTATTCTTATTTTCAAGGCTCCTGAAGTATTTGTCAACGATCGTTTTGGCCATGATCTTCAACTTTTTCAGCTCAACGGATTTTTTTGTTTTAAGCCTTCTGTAAGAGTAACAATCCGACAGGGTAAGGACCATGAGGTCTATAACATTGTTGTCGACGTCCCTGAAGAGCCTGTATATCGCTCTTTCCGTTACGACGTTTGACTGCCCGAGGCTGATGGGGCGCATGTGGAGCTCGATCAACTGTTTTGCGATAGAGATCTCCCGTCTGGAGAGTTTAAGCCTTAAAAGTATTTTCTCCGCTATTTTCGCGCCTTTTGCCTCGTGTCCGAGAAAGCGCATTTTCCCTTCAACTCTTCTGGCGCAGCCCGGTTTGGCGATGTCATGGAGCAGGGCCACAAGCTTAAGCAGGGTAAGTCTGGTGACGCCGCCCGAAAGCGGTTCGTTAAGATGATCGCGGACCCTCTTTGAGTTGTCCCCAAATATCTTATCATTAGTTTTTATGATCTCTTCAAGGCCGGAGAGCGTCTCTATCGAATGCTGCCATAGACCCTTCGGATGAAAATAGAAATTTCTGGCGGATTTTTTCATTTTTTCTATTTCAGGGATAATGCGGGAAAGGATATTGAAATTATCAAGCTCGGATATGTGTATACAAGAATCATCGGTCGTCAGTATCTTAAAAAGCTCGTCTCTCACCCTTTCACCGGCTGGTTTTGTGACAAGTTTAAAATCGCGGGATATCTGTTTCAGCGTGGTTTTTTCGATCTTAAAGCCAAGCTGCGCCGAGAAACGAAAGGCTCTCAAAATACGCAGAGGGTCGTCTTTGAACGCTTCAGGGCTTGTCATCCTGACGGTCTTGTTCCTGAGGTCGTTTAATCCCTTGAACGGATCAATGAAGCAGGACATGTCCGTCAGCGGCACAGCTATTGAATTGATCGTGAAGTCGCGTTTAGAGAGGTCTGAAAATATGTCTTTCCCCTTTGCCGCCGCAAAATCTATGTATTTGATGTCCGGGTTGTCCTTGATGATTACCCTGTAGATCCCATTTTTGTCGTCCAGGCGGACTACTTTCCCTTTTAAAGAATCAGCGATCTTCGAAGCCGCCTGAAGCGGGTCACCAAAAACTATAAAATCAAGGTCCGGGTTCTTTTTACCGAGCAGCTTATCCCTCACCCATCCGCCGATGATGAATAGTTGTAGCTTTGAATTATGTTTTTTCTTCATGTTTCATTTTATCCTTTGTGTTTATGGGTTAAGGAAATACATTGAAATTTAGTTGCTCGCTTGTGAAATTAATTTCAAAGGCGAAATTAGTTCGCTACGCTCACGAAACTGGCAATTAGCTCAACTTAGCTCGCGAGATTGACACCGCAAAGCTTGCCTTCAATTTCGCGAACGTAGTGAGCAAATTTCCAGCTGTATAATTTCGCGAGCGGCGCGAGCTAATTTCGCCATTTCATTTTACACCGGTACTGCGGCTATCAGGTTCTTTGTATAATCTTCTTTTGGAGCGCCGATAACTTCAGTTGTTTCACCCTGTTCCACTATTCTACCATTTTTCATCACGACAATATAGTCGGATATGCTCGAAGTCGCCGCGATATCGTGGCTTATGAATACGAAAGTGGTCTCGCCCGAACATTTCAGGTCAAGAAAAAGGTTCAGCAACTGGTTTCCTATGGACACATCAAGCGAAGAGAGAGGCTCGTCGGCAATTATGAAATCAGGCTTTTTCATCAACGCCCTAGCGAGGGCAATCCTCTGCCTCTGCCCGCCAGAAAACTGATGAGGATAGCTAATAAGCACGCTCTTGTCCAAGCCAACGTTCCCGAGTGTCTTTAGGACAACCTCGTAAGTTTCGTCCGGGTCAGCAAGGTCGGAGGCCTCCGAGAGAGACGTCTGAATGTCTAGTTTGGGATTGAGAGAAGAGAACGGATCCTGGAATATCATCTGTACTTTTTTAGAGTAATCTTTGCGCGAAAATGAATTGATATCAACACCGTCTATCGTTATCACTCCCGCTTCCGGATGAAGAAGTCTAACTATCGCCTTCCCCAGAGTGGTTTTGCCGCTTCCCGATTCACCCACAACGCCAAGGATACTGCCTTTCTTGACGGATATGGAAACACCATCGAGCGCCTTTAAAGAGGAGTTTGTTGTTTTGAAAAATCCCCTTTCGATATTGAACGTCTTTGAAATGTTGTTAACAGTTAATGTGCTCATGATATAATTATAAAATTTAGAAAATTGTAAAATTACAAAATTGTAAAAATGAAGAGCTGGTTGTATAATCTTGTAAATTTCATAATTTTAAATCTTCATAATTTGTGCACCTCCTTCATAAGATAGCACCTTACGAGTGAGTTGTTCTTTTCGTATAAAGGCGGTTCGTTTCCCCTGCATACGTCCATTACAAACCCGCACCTCGGGTGGAACTTGCATCCGGGCGGAAGTTCGGACATGTCCGGCGGCTGTCCCTCCAGCACAAATTGTTTTGCGGGCGGCTTGTTCATCTGCGGGATTGATTTGAGCAACCCCTGAGTGTAGGGGTGAAGAGGCCTTGTGAACAATTCGGACGCTGCCCCGTACTCGATTATCTTCCCTGCGTACATTACCGCGACTTTTTGCGCTCTTTGCCTCGCCAGTGGCAGGTTGTGGGTTATAAGAATAACCGTGAGCGACAGGTCCTCTTTTAGTTTATCTATCAGGTCCATTATGTCTTTCTGCACCGTCACGTCGAGAGAAGTGGTCGGTTCATCGGCAATGAGTACTTGAGGTCTGTTAGCGATAGCCATTGCGATGACGATCCTCTGTCTCTGTCCGCCTGAGAGCTGGTGCGGATACGATGAAAGTATCCTGTCCTGGTCTTTGAGCATCACTTCCTCAAGAGAGAACCTTATACGGTCATTTATAGCGGTTTCCGTTATCTCAGGCTCATGGGTTTTTATTACCTCATATATTTGCCGGCGGATCGTAAGCACGGGGTTCAGGGATGAGAACGGGTCCTGGAAAACAATCGATATCTCACGGCCTCTAAGGTCCATCCATTCGCTCAGCGAGTTTGCGAGGACATTTTTTTTCTTAAAATTGACTGTCCCTGAAACTATTCTGCCTTCGTAGGGAAAGATAAGTCCCAGGATAGAAAGAGCAAGCGTGCTTTTTCCGCATCCGGATTCTCCTACGATGGCGGTGGTTTCGCCGGCCTCGAAGTGTATGGAAACGTCACGCAGCGCGCGCAACGCGCTGCTGTCCCTGAAGTATTCGACCGATAGATTCTGAATGTCTAATATGTTCATCTATTTTTCCTCGGGTCAAGCACGTCTCTGAGCCCCTCGCCGAGGAGGTTGAATGCGAGGACCGTCACCAGTATCGCGGCGCCAGGAAAGAACGAGAGCCACCAGGCAAAATAAATATATTCTTTCCCCGTGGTAAGCATCTGTCCCCAGGATGGCGCGGGCGGCTGGACACCCAGACCCAGGAAGGAGAGCCCGGATTCCGTGAGTATCGCGGCACCGATCCCCAGCGTCGCAGTAACTATTACAGGCGATATAACATTCGGAAGAATATGGACAAAAAATATACGAGGATGCGAGAGCCCGAGTATCTCCGCTGACTGAATGTATTCTCTTTCTCTTATGGAAAGCACTTCCGCGCGCACCAGACGTGTCAAACCTGGCCACGAAGTTATGCCGATGACTATCATGATGTTGTATATGCTCGGCTCAAGAAAAGCTATCACTAGCAGTATCAGAAAAAAAGTCGGGAAACAAAGCATCACGTCGACAAAACGCATGATAAGGCTGTCCGCCCACCCGCCGAAATAGCCGCTCGTTATGCCCAGAATTGTTCCTATTACCGTAGATATCCCGACCGCTATTATGCCAACTGATAGAGATATTCTTATACCGTAGATCATTCTTGCCAGCACATCGCGGCCCAGGTCATCCGTTCCCAGTATGAATTTGTGCGATGGCGCAAGGAGGCGTTCGCTAAGGTTCTGCGCGGATGGATCATACCTTGAAATGAAAGGCGCGAGTAAAGCGGCGGCCGCCAGAAGAATTATAAAAAACAATCCCGTAAGCGCCAGCTTGTTCTGGAGGAATCTGGTCTTATATTGTTTAAACATAGTTGTTTGAAATTTGTTCGCTTTGTTCATGAAACTAGAAATTAGTCCACCTTCGGTGGACGAAATTAAAAGCAATGTCTATGGTCTGTCAATTTCGCGAGCAAAGCGAGCTAATTTCGCCTTTGTAGTTAATTTCACGAGCGTCGCGAGTAAATTTCGTCATTTTACTCTAATCCTCGGATCCGCCCATGCGTATGTTATGTCCGCTATAAGGTTGCCCAGGAGCGTAAGGATCGCCGCAATGGTGCCGACGGCCATTATAGTCGGATAATCCCTGGACATGACGGCGTCGTAACCCAGCCTGCCCATCCCGGGATAGGCGAATATTGTCTCAAAAATGAACCCCCCTCCGATCAGCGTCGGCAGTGAGAGCCCGAGTATCGTAATTATCGGCAGAAGCGCGTTCCTCACGGCATGCCTTATTATAACGTTTGTGCCGGACAGCCCTTTAGCATAGGCCATTCGTATATAATCCTGGTGCAGCACATCCAGCATGCTGGAACGCGAGTATCTTGTAACTCCGGCAAGCCCCGTGAATGCTGAAATGAACACTGGCAGTAGAAGATGACGGGAAACGTCAAGCAGTTTCCCTGTGACCGAAAGTTCCTCGAAATTGAGAGAATGCAGCCCCGATATGGGAAGCCAACCGAGTTTCAGTCCCAAAAAGATCATTAGCAGCAGGGCTAGCCAGAAAGTCGGTATGGAGTAGCCCACGAACACGAAGACGGTCATGGTTTTATCAAAAACTGAATTCTGCTTGACGGAAGAAATCACTCCGAGCGGGAGTGAAACGGCAAAGATCAGCAGAAGCGACAGGATGTTCAAAAGAAGCGACGCGGGCAACCTCTCGCCTATCTTTTTAATGGCCGGCCTGCCATCTTTGAAAGAGTTACCGAAATCCAGTTTCACGAATCTTGTTGCCCATCGCTCGTATTGCACGTACCACGGTTTGTCCAGGCCGTATAGCTTTATAAGTTTTGCTTTGGTGTCGGCTGATACCTTGGCGTTAAGGTCGGTCATCTGGTCTATAGGTTTTCCGGGCGCAAGATGCATCACGCCAAAAGTGATTAGCGTTATGCCAAACAACAGAGGTATCATGTAGAGGAGGCGTTTGAGAATATATGAAAACATATTTATAAGCTGTCAGTCTTCAGCAGATGAAAACATCTTTGGCTGACAGCTGACGAGTGAAAGCTAGAATATCCATTCCTTTTTAGATTTTTCGTTAGCGATCGTGTATTTTATCTTGTGTTGGAGCACGGGGTCGATCTTAACTTCTTCCTTGTCTATTTTCGTTTCAAGGTCCTTAATTGACTTGAGGGCCTCGCCTTTTACTTTCGGATCTGAGTCTGCATATAAGTTAAACAATATCTCGATTGTTTCCGGGTTGGCGATAGTTGCCAGCGCCTGGATGACGTTCGAACGTATCGCTGGGTTTGTGTTTTTTGCCATGTTGCTGAGAAAGTTCAGCGCCTCGCCCGGATTGAATTCATAGAGATTCAATGCCATCAGCGATATCTTTTCCCTGGTAGTCTGGTCTTTTGCCTCGAAAAGCTTGGTAAGAAGCAGATTCCTGTCATCGTTGATCATTTTCAGTTCTTTGGCCAGCGTTTCCATCTTCTTCGCAAGCAGGCTCGATCTCTTGTATGAAAAGAACAGGAGGGTAAGCATAAGAAAAAATAGCCCTGAAACTCCTATGGCATAATAGCGGTAGGTGCTGGACTCTAATAAATTGCTGATCGGCACAGGCCCCTGTGCAGTCGGCGTCTCTGCATTGTTCAAAGTGCCTGTTTGGTTGGTTTCGTTCATGTGCCGTAATATTGATTGCTTCTGTTCTGCAGCCGTTTTGTTGTCAGGTGCATTTGAGAGAGCTTCTTCTGCGTATTTCAGGGCGACCGAATAATTATTTTCGAGTTCCAGTTTTTTAGAAGTTTCGATAAGGGTCTTGACCAGGAAAGTATTGACCACCTCATTGTTGGGGTCACTTACTTTCGCGACCTTGAGATTAGTGATCGCCTTCTCAAAGTTTCCGCTCGCGTACTCCCTCAAAGCATTGTCAAAGAACTGGTTCTGTGCCTTTTCCTCATCACAGAAAAGCGGCGAAACCATGATAGTTAATACGCAAATGGTGCAGATCGCTGAAAGCATCTTCTTCATTTGATTCCTCTCCTATTTGTCGCCCAGCAGTTCTTTTACTTTGCCGATTATCGTTGATACAGGGAACGGTTTTTCGATGTAACCCGCCACAGGGAACTCCTCTCTTGTGTCGAGCAGTTCTTTCAACTGTCCGTAGGCCGTTATGAATATGACGGGGATCTTTGCGGTGGCCGTAGATTCCTTGAGCTTCAGGTTCACGGAATGCCCGTCAAGTTTGGGCATCATAATATCGAGGATTATCAGGTCAGGCATGAATCTCGAGACCTTTTCAAGCGCCTCTACCCCGTCACTGGCGCTCTCGATGTCGTAGCCTTCTTTCTTCAGCGCGTCCTCAAGGATGTAAATGACATCCTTTTCGTCGTCAACCACAAGAATTTTCTTAGGCATTTGATATCTCCTTGTTCACATCTTGTATCTCTGCTGCTGTAAAGGCACCCACCATTTGTAAAAATTCCAGCCGAGGCCGATGGGTGACACTTCGGGTCCGACAAATCTTTTGTGCACCGCCACGAGAGCGTCGGGATAATACAGGAAAATGTAAGGCAAGTCATCCGCGAGAATGGCGTGGATCCTGTTGTAAACGGATTTTCTTTTCTCGATGTCGAAGCTCTTTCTTCCCGCGTCCAGGAGCCTGTCGACCTCCGGGTTCGAATATGAAATAAAATTGTATTGTCCCTCTCCTGATTGTTTTGAGCTCCAGATGGAATACTGGTCGGGGTCCCGCGAGACAGACCAGCCGAGTATGACCGCGTCGAAATCTTTTTTGTCTATGAAATTATGGATGAACGCGCTCCATTCTATGATGCGGATGTTCATCTTGACCCCTATCTTTTTAAGCTGAGATTGTATTATCTCGGCCGAGAGGCTCCTCAGCTTGTTGCCCTGGTTCGTGATTATCGCAAACTCGAACGTTTTGCCGTCTTTCTCAAGGTATCCGCTCTCTCCTGTTTTCCACCCCAGTGCCTTCAGTGATGCCAGCGCCGATGCGGGGTCGTATTTAACATCCCTTACGTCGCGGTTGCAGGCCCAGGAGTCCGGAGGGAACGGACCCGTCGCCGCTTTGCCCATGCCGAGTAAAACGCCGTTTATTATCGCATCTTTGTTTATCGCCGAGGCGATCGCTCTTCTAACCCTCTTGTCGCTGAAAAGTTCTTTCTTCAGGTTGAAACCCATATATGTATAGGAGAATGAAGGGTAACGGAACTTATTATATTCGCGGAAGAACTCGTTGTAGGCCTTCCACTGGTCGGGAGTGAGGGACGACTCGTCGATGCTTTCGTTCCGCAATTCAAGGAACTCGACCGACTGGTCTGGGATTATCCTGAAGATATACCTGTTTATGTAAGGTTTGCCCTCAAAATATAAAGGGTTCGCCTCAAGAACTATTTTCTCATCTGTTTTCCATTCCACGAACCTGAAGGGCCCGGTCCCTACCGGGTTCCTGTTCGCAGGGTTCGTGTCGAAATCGCCTTTTTCAAAAATATGTTTTGGTATAATCCCCATGCCCCATGACTCTAGGGCCGGAGAGAAGGGCTGTTTGTAAACTACCATGACAGTATAAGGATCGGGTGTAGTAAGTTTCTTTATAAGGGTGAAATCGCCGCTGTAGGGCGTCTTGACGGTTGGGTCGATCAGTTTTTCGTACGTGAATTTAACGTCTTCCGCTGTGAAGGGATAACCATCGTGCCATTTTACATTTTTCCTGAGGTGGAAAGTGATGGTCATTCCGTCTTGCGCGACGTCCCAGCCGGTAGCGAGGTCACCAACTATCTTTATTCCAACGCGCTGTTCTGGCTCGACGAATATCATATCGACGGCCTCAGGGTGGATGCCGTCGCCTCGATGCTTTACCTCGACTATTCGCGCAAACCCGGCGAATGGATCCCCAATCGTTTCGGCGGCAACGAAAA
>CAZSIW010000075.1:0-8376 GCA_964606755.1 uncultured Elusimicrobiales bacterium
CTGCGCAAGCGGCCCGGAGATACATTTTGTTTCCAATATTGACGGAGCCGACATACATGAAACGCTCAAGCGCCTCGACCCGGAAACAACGCTTTTCATCGTAGCGTCAAAGACGTTCACCACGCTTGAGACCATAACTAACGCGAAAACGGCGCGGGCATGGGTAGTTGAGAAACTGGGAGAGAAAGCCATAAAATTCCATTTCGCGGCGCTCTCTACGAACAAAAGCAAAGTGCAGGAGTTCGGCATAGACACGGAAAACATGTTCGAGTTCTGGGATTTTGTGGGCGGCAGGTATTCGCTGTGGTCGGCCATCGGGCTTTCGATCGCCTGCTACGCCGGGTTCGATAACTTTGAAGAACTTTTATCCGGCGCTCACGAGATGGACAACCACTTTATATCCGCGCCAAATGAACAAAATATACCGGTGATACTTGCGCTGCTCGGCATCTGGTACAACGACTTCTTTGAAGCAGAGACTCACGCGGTGCTTCCGTACAGCCAGTACCTCTCAAAACTCCCTTCTTACTTACAGCAGGGCGACATGGAGAGCAACGGCAAAACCGTCGACATAGAAGGCAAGAGAGTTGATTACCAGACAGGCCCTATAATCTGGGGCGAACCCGGCACGAACGGCCAGCATTCCTTCTACCAGCTGATACACCAGGGAACAAAACTAATACCTTCCGATTTCATCGGGGTGATCAACCCGCCGGACCGCGTCGGCGACCACCACGAAAAACTGATGGCGAACTTTTTCGCCCAGCCCGAGGCCTTGGCGTTCGGCCTTGAAAAACAGGAAGTGCTCGCAAACCTTAAAAAAGAAGGGCTCTCCGAGGCCGAGATAGTCGCTCTTGCCCCTCACAAGGTTTTTGAGGGCAACAAGCCGACCAACTCCATACTATTAAACGACCTCTCCCCGAAAACCCTCGGCGCCCTGATAGCGATGTACGAACACAAAATATTCGTCCAGGGCGTGATATGGCGTTTGAACTCATTCGACCAGTGGGGTGTCCAGCTCGGAAAAGTTCTCGCGGACAGGATACTCCCGGAACTCATGAGTGGAGCCAAAGGCTCTCACGATTCGTCCACCGGGATGTTGATTGAGAGTTTTTTGAAGGGAAGGAAAAGATAACCTTGGTAACGGCTCTCGCGGGTTTTCTTGACATTCACCGACTAAAAAAATACAATTAGTGAAACTTTTACGCGGGAAAAATCTTCCGGACCACGGCCTGATATGAGTTCTCAAAAAAATAATGAATAACACAAAGACAACAGACACCGCTCTAAACGCATTGACAGACAAACTAAAACACATTCCCAAGTATCCGAGGCTCAACCCGCCGTACAGGGTGCATTTCAACTGGGAGATATCTTTTAAATGCAACTACAAGTGCTCCTACTGCGAAGTGACGAAGAAAGAGACCGAGTTCAACTATAAGAGCGTAGATCTGGGCGTCTGGAAAGACGTCTGGGACAGAATGTTCGAGAACTACTGGTGCTGTCACGTCAGGTTCTCGGGCGGGGAACCGAGTTTCTACCCGGGCTTTATCGACCTGATATCGATGCTCATTCGCTATCACACCGTAGACATAACCACTAACCTCAGTTTTGACATAGATGAGTTCATGGCCAAGGTTCCGCCGAACATGGGCGTTTCGGTTTCCTCCAGCTATCATCCCGAGTTCAGCGACATGAAATCTTTTCTTGCCAAGGTAAAAAAGCTCCACTACAACGGCTACCCGTCCACCATCTGCTACGTGGGTTATCCGTCTCACCTCGACAAGATCAGCGAGTACAAGAAGATGGTGGAGGGCGAAAGGATATATTTCAAGATAATACCGTTCGCAGGAGAATACAAAGGCAAAAAATATCCTGAATCATACACGTCCGAGGAACGGGCTCTCCTTGAGGGTTTCACGAGAGACTCAAAAGATGAGCACTTGAACGACATGAACAAACAGTGGTACAAGTGGCGCGTAGAAAAAAGCGACGAGCCCGTAAAAAAGATCAAGAAAGGCAGCCTGTGCCAGATGGGGCAGATGTACGCGAAGATCCACCCTGACGGGACGGTGACCAGGTGCTGCGCCGGCCACCACGGGCAGGACTCCGGCGGCATGGGCAGTATTTTTGACAAGAACTTCAAACTTCTCGAGGCGCCCGAAGCATGCCTCGTCGGCTACCAGTGCCCGTGTTTCAAGGGCATGTTCGTTGGCGAAGAAGAGGACAAATGGGTGCCCCTGTGGGAAGCGCTGGAACACGCCGTTTATAAAACCGAATACGCGAAAGAATACGCGAAATACCTGAAAGCGAGATAACCTATGGAAAAATGTAATAACGTGAAATTTCCCGAGATATGTTTTTATACCTGGGACATACAGTACGAGTGCAACTACAGGTGCAGTTATTGTTTTTTTAACGACAACTGGGAAGCCGATAAAAAGAAAAACCGCTTTCCCGGCATAGACAAGCTGAAAGAACAGTGGGACGACATCTACAAAAAATACGGCACGGGCCACATCCACATCACCGGCGGAGAACCGTTCGCCTACCCGGATTTTATGGAGCTGGTGGAACATCTGATAAGGGATTTTACCGTAGAATTCGACACGAACCTTTCTTTCGACGCGGACAAGTTCATGGCCAGGATCGGGCCGGACAAGGTGAAGTTCGCCGCATCTTTCCACCCTCAGTTCACCGATGTAGACACTTTCCTGAACAAGGCCCTGGCTCTCAAAAAAGCGGGGTACGACATAGGCGTGAACTATGTCGCCTTTCCCGAACAGATCCAGAGGATGAAAGAATACAAGGACAGGTTCGCGGCTGTCAGCATCGCCTTTAACGTAATGCCTTTCAGGGGCAAGTACAAGAATATGGAGTACCCGGACGCCTACAGCGAAGATGAAAGAAAACTTATCTGCGAGTGCGACCCCAGGACTGGCGGCGGCATGATGAAGGCTTACAGCTCAGACAAGAACGGTGACAAAAAAGAGCCGCCAAAACCCGCCAACCCGCATCTGGGCAAACCCTGCAGGATGGGGCAGATGTACACGAAGATCCATCCCAACGGCAATGCGTTCAGGTGCTGTCTTGCCAAGGAAGACGGCCTGCTCGGCAATATTATAGACAATACTTTTAAGTTTTATGAAGAGGCCAAACCCTGCGCCCACGACAAGTGCCCGTGCTGGGTGGCGATGATAGTCAACGAGGAGCAGAACTGGTCGTTTCACTGGGTAACCCCCAGTAAACCGAAGGTTTAACAACTGTTAATGTTTGAGTTTGAATGGCTTATCCATTACAAATGCAATTATAGATGCCCCTACTGTTTTTTTGCGGGTTATTGGTCTGACGTAGAAAAAAGAAACGCTTATTTGCCCAACGATAAGTGGGTATGCGCGTGGAAAAGGTTAGGCGAAAGATGCAAAAACATTCAAATAACCATTACTGGCGGGGAACCTACTATTTATCCAGATTTTGCGAATCTGTTGATCCGGCTCACGGGTTTTGCGAGCATCGCGTTTGACACAAACCTTTCCTTAGATTTTGACCAGTTGAGACTTATCAACGATAATGTAGACAAAAAGAAATTGTTTATGGGCCTAAGTTTCCACCCTTTGTTCGCCAATAAAGCAGACTTCCTGAAAAAAGTAGAGTATTTAAGGGATAATGGCTTCCATATAAGGGTGCATTACGTCACTTATCCCGAGCAGCTCGGAGGATTGAAGGATTTTCAGGAAATCATTACGAGCATGGGCGTAAATTTTGCGCCGCTGCCTTTCCGCGGTATCTATAAGGACAAAGTTTATCCCTCCTCGTTCAACGATACCGACAAAGCCGCTATAACCAATATTGCGGGCAAACTGGAAACACCAAAAGAGGTGCGGTGGGTAAACGACCTGGTGACCCAGGTAAAAAGCCTGGGGAAAAAATGTAACGCTGGCCGGTATTACTGCCGGGTAGACTCTGATGGGACAGCCTATGTATGCGCCAAAGCCGCGATGAAAAATAAAGACAGATATGTATTGGGCAATATTTTTGAGGATACCTTTAAATTAAATGATGAACCTGTAACCTGCGAGCAGGAAACGTGCCCCTGCGAGTTCAGGTGGCTTGTTGAAAAATAAATATGCAAAATATGAACCTCAGCTTCTCATGGGACCTGCACTGGTCCTGCAATTACCGCTGCCCCTATTGCTGGTGGCACAACAGGTGGGACGACCTCGGAAAACGTAACGTGTATCCCGGGACGGACAAGCTGATAGAGGTCTGGAAGCGCATACATGACAAATACGGCGAAGCCCACATTTCCATCGCGGGCGGCGAGCCCACCATATATCCTGATTTCTGGCAATTCATCGAAAAACTTTTGAAATATCACAGGGTCAACATAGCCACGAATCTCTCGGGCGACATAGACTACCTGCTGAACGACATGAACGACGGCGAGCTTTTAAAAAGGCTGACCGTGGGATGCACCTTTCATCCCCTGTTCGCGGACATAAATCAATTCACGTCAAAGGTAAAAAAGATCCTTGATAAAAAAGTGACTCTAAGCTTCAACTATCTGCCTTACCCCCCGCAGATCAAGGAGATACCGAAATTAAAAGAGAAATTCCGCGAATTCGGCGTAGAATTTCTCATCACGACTTTCTGGGGCACTTATAATGGCAAGCAGTACCCACAGTCGTATACGGACGAGGAGTTAAGTATAATCGACCCCATCCTTGCGACCAGAAAAGGCGAGAAGTTCCAGACAAAGCCGGTAGTAACGAAGGGAAAGCTTTGTAACGCGGGCCGCACCTATGGGATCATCCATCCCAACGGCGAGGTCCTTCGCTGCGGCGGAGGCAGTTGGAAGGGCGAGAGCATAATCATAGGGAACATCTTTGATGATAATTTTTCTCTGGCGGACGAACCGAAACCATGCGATTCAGAATTCTGCCCCTGTAACGAATGGGCGATGCTACTGGTCGACAAATCAGCTCAGGCAACGCACACGGATAAGTGAATGAAAACTTTCGGATGGGATCTTTGCCACAGATGCAATTATCGCTGCCCGTACTGCGGTGTCTGGAAAGACCATCCTGAAAACGACGTTATCCTGTCGCCCGAAGCATGGGGAAAGGTGTGGGGACGTATCCATGACCTCTACGGCGCCTGCCATATCTATATCTCTGGCGGCGAGCCATCGATATACCCGCGTTTTTCTGAACTGGTTACACTCCTGGCAGAACAACATTTTCCCGATATCTGCACTAACCTTTCATGGGATATCAGCCAACTGATCCCGCGTTTATCCGCCAAAAAAATCAGGATATCGGCCACCTTTCATCCCCAGTTCGCGGAATTTGAAGAGTTCTTCAGAAAGGTGGTAGCGGTAAAAGATTATTTGGCGGACAGCCAGATATATTATGTCGCTTTCCCTTCTCAGATAAGCGAAATGCCGCAGCGGAGCAGGAAACTCATGGAACACGGCATTAAACTTATCCCGCTTCCTCTGCGGGGCGACGGTTTTGTAATAAACTCCGAAGAAGAGAAGAAAATAATTGAAGAGATCAGCCCCTACAAAGGAAGCGAAAAGATAGACTATCAGCTGCAAAACATCTCACCCAAGGGCAAGCTGTGCAGAGCCGGAAAAGACTATGCCGTCATACGTGTCGACGGTTCGGTTGACAGGTGCAGCCAGTACCTGACCGGCGCGGTGGGCAGCCTGATAGACCCAGATTTCAAGCTTTTTGATAAATCCCGCCCGTGCGATAAGAACTACTGCCCGATCGAATCAAACTGGATTGAGGATTAAAAAACCCGTTTCCCGCTAAAAACTCCTGAAAATGGAGTATCACCGAATATTTTATGGAACATCTGAAAATTTACTGGAAAGAAATAACAATATTATGTTTGATAATATCGGTTTATCTCTTTTTTTCACTCCGTTTGGGAACACACGGCGCAAATTACGCTGTGCACGATATAGAAATGGTTTCGGCAAGACACCTGCCGGAGTATTACAACGCAATACGGAATTGCGATGTTTCAAAAATAATCGCGAACATAAGAAACAACGCTGATTTCCCGCCGCTATACGAGCAAAGCGCCGCGGCTTTATTATTGCTGACAGGCAAGAGCTGGGTGATGATGAATTTGCTCAACAACATGTTTTATTTGTTTATATTGCTGGCAGCAATATATTTGCTCGGCTCCGCTTTGTTTGACAGAACCACCGGATTGATAGCGGTAGTTTTAATTTCAGCGCATCCTTTCTCGTTTAGTATTTTCAGAAGATTCAGTTTGGACTTCTCGCTCACCGCCGTAGTAACACTATCCATATTTTTCCTGTTTAAAAGCGACCTGTTAAGGATCCGAAAGTGGAGCATTTTTTTTGCCGTCAGTTCCGGAATTGGAATGCTGATAAAAGAACCTTTCGCCGCGTTCCTGATAGGCCCGGTATCGTATTGTGCAATAACAGCGCTAATTAACAGCCAAGACAGGACGTTTAGACTGAAGAATATTGCCTTAGTGGCAGCGATAGCATTCTTGATCATGTCTCCCTACTATTTTAATGTCTACAACTTGAAACATGCCATACAAAGGCCTCTGAGCGAAAATCAAGGCGTGCCCTTATTATCCAGGAATGATATCAACGCGTTCACTTCGGGAATAGTAAAAAATTTTCTCGGGTTACAGTATTCACCTATACTATTGCTGGGCGTACTGCCTTTTATAAAAATTTATAGAAAAGATGCCGGAAAAATAGTACTGTTGTGGGTGATCATACCAATAATAATGGTGTTACTTATGCCCCACTGGAAAAGTTATCGATATGTGCTTCCGCTACTGCCCGCCCTTATGATAATTTCAGCCTCAGGGATGCGCGTAGTGATAGAAAAATGGTACGGCAAACTGCTGTTTGTTGTAATAGTGGGCATAAGCGTTTCATGCACAGTTGAAATACTTTCGGGTATGCCCGCAAACAGAGATATTGCCGCGTTTGCTTTCAACTATACCGACGCTTTGCGCAGTTCCGAGCTGATCATCCCGATCAGCGAAGAAAGACGGAGTGCCGCGATATTCAAAAGTTTAGCTGACGCCGTAAGGAACAGGGCTAGGAAACACAAAGAGCCAGTCGTATTTATACCCTTCAGATGCATGAAATTCGGCAATGATTTCTACCTGAAAGATCTTCTCTGGTTCAACGATATGCCAAAGATCAAGCAATATGCCCTCTATAACGAAGATTCAAAATATTTTTTTAGAGAATTAGGCAATAAGATGAACGGTATTGATTTTATGATATGCGGAACCTGCCTTTCCAGAGATGGCACAGGAAGGATAACTTTCTATGAAGTACAACAATCAATGATCTGGGGTTTTGGACGTACCGGCGCGGAAACCGCCGCAGAGAGCGAAACGATTTGGAACGGGTTAATGAAAACTTTTAACCATCGCGAACTTATTTACAGGGATGAAGCGTTGGATTACTGGTTATACAGTAAAGAGACCAATTAAAGACAAAACAGCTATGGCAGACTCGGGTAAAACGATTACATCTATAAATAAGAGATTACTTTACGCAATATTCATTTTATTGTTCATAGCAGGCCTGCTATTGAGGATACGAGTTATTTGTTCGCCCTCTCTTACCGAGTATGACCCCCATTTTGAGTACATTCAGGAGATCAACAAATACTATACGAAACTGTGCGCCACATACGATTATAAGCGAAATATAACCGCGGTTATCGACACTTTCAGCTTTTCCAGATTCCTCTATATACCCGAAAAAAATATTTTTAAATGGCACCCGCCCCTACACCATCTCACATGTGCTGTATTGAGCGCACTGAACGCAGGAAATGAGATAACAGTTATAAAAATGTATTCCTTCTCCTGTAACATTCTGACCGTTTATCTACTTTTCCTGTTGCTGGCCCACTTCTTCGAGAAAGAACAAGTTCTAATTTTTGCGGGGCTGAATCTGTTGGTTTTTCTTCCATCGCATATTTTATTTGCCAACTTTTCCAACAACGACGTATCCCTTGTCCCCCTGTGCACCCTGTTCCTGCTGCTCTCACTAAAATGGAACATCAACGATCGAAGTTATGCCAGGATCTCCATTCTTGCCATGCTCTGCGCCTTTTTAGTACTTATAAAGTACACCGGATTGATATGCTTTGCCTATTTGAACGTATTTATATTGCTATTATTTATTCAAAAAAAGATCTCGTTCGCAACTCTCACAAACTATCTCCCGCTGATCTGGACAATCAATCTGCTGATGACTGGTTGGTTTTATTATATAAATTATCACGTGTACGGCAGCCCGGTATATATGCCCGGGATTTCAATGGCACACGAACACAATTTTATCACCTTTAA
>CAZSIW010000076.1:0-8324 GCA_964606755.1 uncultured Elusimicrobiales bacterium
AGAACCGGAGACAACTTTAGCTGGTGAGTAGACCATACCGGTCTGGGTAAAGAAGAAAATCGAGACTATACCCGCGTACCCCGCGAGCAGGCAGCACGACAGGATCAATATACTTTTTTTGTGCATAGGTCAGATCTTCCTTAACATCGCGAACTTCAAGTACTCGGTCTCCGGCATCGACAGAAGGACCGGATGGTCGCGCGACTGGCTCTTAAATTCTACTAATTTTAAAAATACCCCGCACCTGCCGGACGCCTCCGCGAGCATCTGCCTGAAATCCTCTCTGCCCAGGTGGTGCGAGCAGGAGCTCGTCACCAGCAGGCCGCCGTCTGACAACAGCCTCATCGCTGCCTCGTTGAGTTTTGAATACAGCCTTATACCCTGATGAAAACTTTTTTTGTTCTTAATCAACGCCGGCGGGTCGAGTATGATTATATCATATTTTGCCGCTTTGTCCTGCAGGTGTTTCATGTACTCTCCGGCGTCGCCATGAACGAACTCCATAACCCCGGACAGGCCGTTGATCGCCGCGTTCTTTTCAGCCGCTTCCAGGGCCGGCAGTGAGGAATCCACGCATACCACGCTCTTTGCCCCGGCGCCGGCCGCATAGATGCCGAAAGCGCCCGTATGGGAAAACAAGTCAAGCACGGTTTTGCCCTTGCAATACCCGAACAACGCGCGCCGGTTATCTCTCTGGTCGAAAAAAAACCCCGTCTTCTGCCCCTCTTTGAGGTTCACGATAAACTTGAGGCCGTTCTCCCAAGTTTCCACGACATCGGGAATCTCGCCGTAAACAACCTCGACCTTCAACTCGAGGCCTTCCAGCTCTCTAATCTGGGAGTCGTTCCTGAAAATTATGCCAGCCGGCGTGATGACCTCTATTAATACCTCGATTATCTCCGCTCTTATTTTTTCGATGCCCGCGGAGAGAATCTGCACGGCAAGATACTTGTCGTATTTGTCCACTATAAGCCCGGGAAGCCCGTCAGATTCGCCGAAAACGGCGCGGAATGAATATTGCCTGGGATAGAGCGGGTACCTGTAATCGAGCGCCTTTTTGATCTTGTTCTTGAAGAACTCTCTGCCCGTTTCCTCGCGCGACCGCGTCAACAATCTGAACGAGATAAGCGATTTGTGGTTAAAAAAACCCTTGCCCAGGAAAACGCCGCCCGATGTATACAGCTCGACGATGTCTCCCTGCCCTGGATCTCCCTCGATCTTTGCCACCTCGTTCGAGAATATCCACGCGTGCCCCGCGAGGAGCCTGTTCTCTTCTTTCTTTTTAAGTATCAGTTTTGCCAGTTCCATCAATTCTCCTTTATTTAAATCAAAAATTAAATATCAAAATTGAGGTGTCGACTTTGGCGACTTATTTTCAACACCCGTATAAATTGGCCATATTTTTGATCTTTAAATTTCCTTCCCCATCCATTCCAGCACTTCTTTTTTTACCTCGGCAAAATTATCTCTTGAAAGATAGATCAGCCTCGTGTCCTCTAGCTGCTTCACCTCGTTAGTGAAGGGCTGCGCCTGGAAACGTATCGTGGCCAGAACCCTCGAGGGTGAATTCAGGCACTCGAAGACGGTTTCCCTGAAAAGCTCGGAGACCGTCTCCATCGAGCCTATCTCGTCTATCACTATAACTTTTTTTTCCGAGAGCGCTTTACGAAGAGCGTTCACGCCGGTGTTCTCTATCGTTTCGATGTCTATGCCATACTTGTTGAGCCTGTGCGGGCTTGCCATCCCCTTCTTCGCGAGCACCCTGCTTTGTCCGTCGAAGGTTTTCAAAACAAAACCCATCCTGCCTCTGCCTTCCCTCATCTCTTCGGTGTAAAAACCGCCCACCTCGCCCTTAAAACGCAGGCACACCTCTCGAACGAGCGTGGTCTTGCCCGAGCCGGGTTTTCCGGTTATGAAAATATTCTTAGGGGTCGTCATTTAAAATGTTTTTCAAGCGAGAGCATTAGCTTCTTTGCGGTCCTCGGAGAGAGCAGGACCCTTCCGGTCAGTTTAACTTTCTCGGTACCCGGCTGAAAGACGCCCAGGTCAAGGACAAATTCATCGGGGCTCGAGTGTATGACAAAAAAATTCGCCCTTTTGCCGGCCGCTATTTCCTGCGGCACTTCCACCGCGATATCCGGCACGGGAGGCTGAGGTTTATTTTTCGGCAGGATCGTGACCTGCTCGGTATTTTTATCCCAGTGGGTGTACACCCTTCTGCCCTTTTTGTACTTGTCGATCATACAGATATGTTAGCTTTTTTAGCCTGAAAACTCAACTGAAAAGCGGCCTGTGCCCTTGTAACTTTTGGGGCAATTTTATATTATTATTGCCATGAGAGCGCAGATGGTTTTTTTTCTTGCGATATTCACCTCGGTTTACCTGGGCATGCACTGGTACGTGTATTCCAGGGTCGCGGGGCCCCTGCACGTCAGCCACGCCGCCAGCCTTTACATGAGGCTGTTTTTTCTTTTCTTCGCGCTATCATTTATCGCAGGCCAGTTCCTCAGCAAAAGTTTTCCCTCCGCGCTGACCACTACGATATCTTTTGCGTCCTCGGTTTGGATGGGCCTGATGGCGATCTCGCTGACGGTGTTCATCGCCAACGACCTTTTAAAACTGGTTTTCAAGTCCGAGGCTTTCAGTTACAGGTCCTGCATCGTATCTCTTATTGTTATCGTGATCCTTTCGGTCTATTCCGTGATCAACGCATCGGGAAAACCCGTCGTTAAGGAAATAGATATCTCAAGCGCCAAGATTCCCAAAGAGTTCGACGGCTACCGGGTGGTGCAGCTGACCGACCTGCACATCGACCACTCCAGATCGAACGCCTGGCTCCAGAACATAATCGAGGAAACTAACGCTCTTAACCCCGACCTCATACTTATTACCGGCGACCTTATAGACTCTGACCTTTGCACCATGGACAATTTCTGCCTCACCCTCGCAGGTCTTAAGGCCAAAAACGGCGTGTACGCCATCAGCGGCAACCACGAGTTCTATACGGGGATACCGCTTTTCCTGAAGATATGCAGTGAATCTAACATAACGGTCCTGAGGAACAGCCACACTACCGTTGCCGGGTTTATGGAGCTTGCCGGGATAGACGACCAGGAGTCTGTAAAGCGGTTCCATCTCGAGGACAACGACATCGCGAAGGCGATGGAAGGAGTGGACAGGAAAAAGTTCGTGCTCTTCATGTCCCACCAGCCTGACGTGTTTTTGCAGACAAAAGATTTTGTGGACCTCCAGCTCTCCGGCCACACGCACAACGGGCAGATCCCGCCGATGGACATAATGGTGCAGTTTTATTTCAAGTACCCCTGCGGCCTATACAAGGAAGGAAACTCTTACCAGTACACCTCGCCCGGAACGGGCACGTGGGGCCCGCCCATGAGGCTCTCCTCGAAAAACGAGATCACGCTGATAACGCTGAAGCGGCCGTCGTAATTCTTTTCGATCCGGTAATACCGGCTGAATCTTTTTAATCGTGTAGTCTCTCCCATCTTTTGTTTAACTGTGTCGCAATTACCTATTTTTGTCATCCCCGAGGATTTAATCGGGGATCCATAAATTACTATTGAAGAAACCGGATTCCCGTTTTCACGCACTACGGTCCCGGTGTTGCTGTCATTCCCGCCCCCGATTAAGACATTCGAGGGTAAACTCCAGCGGGAATCCAGGAAGTTTCTTTTCGTCGACAAACCTGGATTCCCGATAACTGATTTCGGGAATGACACCAAAAAACATAAAAATATGGTTGTGGAATCTTCTCACAAAAAAAGAGCCCACACCTTATTATTGGGTGCGGGCTTCGTGGTTTAATTCTATCAACTTAAGATTTAACCGGTCAATAAAAAAACTGATCTTTTTCTACTATTTTTTCCAGCCGTTTTCGGATTCGGGCACTATGGAATTCCGGTTTATCCACGCCAGAGCGTCTTCCTTTGTGCGGAATATGACGGGCTTAAGGCAGCCGGGGTCCTTCTGGGTAAGCTCGCTGTAAACCGCATACACCCGGGCTAAAGCGTATTTCAACACGCCGGAAACGACGAGCAGATCATACCCGCCCCTGCGCGCCTTGCCCAGCGCGCACACCTGAACCGCCAGCTTCTTGGTCTCTTCATCGAGAAAGCGCAAATTCGCGGCCGAAAAATCCCAGACCGTATACTTGGTCATAGTCCCTTTGTAATACTCGTTTATCGCCTCTGCTAGTTCGGAGTATTCCAGGTCCCCTTCTATCGTATACATCACGGCGTCCAAAACCTTATCGTACTGCAAAGTTATCTTGGCCATTTCCGTCACCTCTGAAAAACTAATCCCGGCAATAAAATTCTAGCACAGATGGCCGTGCCCGTCAACACATTTCCAACGGGACAAAAATGCCTGTTTAGGCGATTACGAAAAATGTCATTGCGGGAGATTATATATCGGCGCTTGAATTGATAGAATCCGTTTATTGCACACCGTAGACAGAAGAAACGGCGGGAGGTTTTGTATGAAAAAATATTTTGCGGCACTTATCACTACGCTTCTGTGCGCGCCGTGCCTGCGCGCCGGGGATTCTCCGTGGAAACTGCAGGGCATAGCCGGAGGCACTTACGACCAGACGGTGGTGTCGACCGACTGGAGCGGCACAGAGAAAAATTCTTACGACTGGCACGCGAAGCTCGACGCCACAGCCGACCGCGACGGGCCGGAAACGGAGTGGGTAAGCACGCTCAAAGAGGAGATCGGAAAAAGCAAGGTGGACGATTCCGCCGAGCTCAAGAACGCGGACGTAATCGATTTTACCAGCGTGTATTCCTACAAGCTGAGCCTGCTCGTTAATCCGTACGCCGCCATGACGTTCACCACCCAGAACCAGGTTTTCCTTGACCCCGCCGCCTACGTCGAATCCGGTGGCGTTTCCCTTCAGCTCGT
The DNA here is from genome assembly GCA_964606755.1 of uncultured Elusimicrobiales bacterium. GTDB lineage: Bacteria > Elusimicrobiota > Endomicrobiia > Endomicrobiales > CAZSIW01 > CAZSIW01. Next base: position 4,924 of record CAZSIW010000076.1, read on the forward strand.
AAAAAACGACCGGCAAAATTTAAAAACCCGTTTCGGCATCGCATTCAGGCAGAACTATTTTACCAACTATGTCGCTGTGCCTCCGGTAAAAGTGGCAACCCAGAACACCGGCATGGAATGGGTCACCAATTACGACCTCCTTATAATGAAGGACACCAGGTTCATCAGCGAGGCGCGCACCTTTAACGCGTTCAAGGGCGGCATCAACCTGAGGTGGGACAACGCCCTCTACCTGAAAATGACAAAGTACCTTACGACACAGTTCGAGTATCTGGTGGTATACAACTACGACAAGATACCCGCGCCGACCTGGGCGGACGGCATTGAGACCAGGTTCACCGTAACTTTCGGCATTTCTTACAATATTTTTTAAACTGTGGGTGACTGTCATGCCCGAGTGGTTTAATCGGGCATCCAGAAAGCTGTTATAAAACACAACTCCACCCTGGATTCCCGCTTACTATATGCGGGAATGACAACCCAAAAAACACATGGAATTTAAAATCTTGCTTTATTTATAGGAGGAATATCATGAAAGGTTTTCTTGAGTTCATCAGATCACAGGGTGTTGCCGGTCTTGCGGTCGGTTTTATACTGGGCGGCGCGGTCGCCAAACTCGTCGCGTCTCTTGTAAATGACATAATCAACCCGATACTTGGTTTTTTTCTCGGCGCCGTCGCCGGGCTGAAAGACGCTTTTTTTCAGATCGGAAACGCGAAAATAATGTGGGGCAGTTTCGTGAACACCTGCATCGATTTTCTGGTGGTCTCGCTGGTGGTATACTTCGGGGTGGTTTTGCTTGGGCTTAACAACGCCAACAACCCGGAAAAGAAATAACTTTAAACCTGCACTTCTTGTGAATGGTGAGCATAAGAGCCAACTTCCTGGACTCCCGAATCCCTCTATAGCTGTTATCTAATCAAATCTCGGATCGAGCGGGGTAGCCGTAAGATTATAAGCGTAACAACACTTACTTCCTGGATTCCCGATTGAACCCTCGGGAATGACGGCTTTTTTTGTTATCATCCCCGAGTGCCCATATCGGGGATCCACAAGGCTGTCGCCGTTATCTCAATTTTTGTTTTGAACGGTGAATGCTGCATACACTTCACCAATACCCGCAATGCTGGCGGTCACTTTGATTTCTTTAGGCTCCGTTATCTGCTTGTTAACCTTTATCTCAACCTCAGAGCCTATATTTGGTGTTACTTCAACCCCATCGGGAGCATTCCACTTAATTTTTTCATGGCCATCCATTACAAACAGCCACTGCCCGGAAGGAAGCAGATGCCTTGCGTACATCTTAACCGTTTCACCCGGGTTCAGCCTGACGCTCTTCACCCCTTCCCCGTCCGATTGGGTAAAATTATCAGTCAAAACTATCCCGTTTGGCGTATACATTCTAATAGCCTCGGCAACCCCCGGCTCAAGATTTTTGGAAATGTCCTCTTGTTCAGTTTTCCTCTCCATGCTCTGTTCTTCCTCGCCCCTGGTGGGGAAGGAAGTCAAAGTTGGTTTTGCCTCTGTTTTGTCTTTTTTGCCTTTTCCCCTATTCTCTAACCCCTTTTCTCTATTCTCTGCCTTACGAACTTTTTTCCCTGCCGTTTTCAGTGCCTCTTTCCACGCCTTCTTGACTTCAGCAACAAACGCATCGATCGTAGACCCGTTTTGTTGATTTATTGCAATATTGACCTTAGCACTAAACATATTTCTAGCTGATTTTACATTGTATTTTGTGTTATCCACATTTTGCTCGGCCCCGGGGCCGAGCTGTTCATTCCCTGCCTGTTTTATCGTTGCTTCGCCTGCCTTAACTTTTTGCTGAATATCAACAGGCGCATTTGCAACCTTAATATACCTGCGAACCTGTTTCTCGCTCTTTCCGATTATCTCACCTATCGTAACATTACTCTCACCCTGTTCGCTCAGTTTCTTGCACATGAACATCTTGTCCAGATTGGTATACTGACCGCGCTGTAAGTTCTCCCTCGCGCTTAACTGCCTGGCTTCGCTGTCTGGCAGATCTTCAAACGGGATTATTATTGCCCTGATCTTATCCCAGCCAAGAGACATGGCAGCGGTGAACCGCCTGAACCCGCACACTATCTGCACCCTGCCATCCGGCATTCTGCGGCAAACTATGGGTATATCCTGCCCGTTTGCCTTTAGCGATTCCGCAAGCCCGGCCACGCTTGCAACCGTAATATCCCTGCGGTATTGGAACGTCTTATCCGCGTAATCGATATCAGAAAGTTTCACCCATTCCGCACTGTACTTTGACAGATCCATGACACCCCCATTTTAAATCAAAATTCAAAAATCAAATATCAAAAATTTAGGGGCTTTGCGAACACTACAATTTTGATCTTTAATATTTGATATTTGATCTATATTAAGTATCCCTTCAACAGGTAATAAAGCATCTTTTGATATTCGGTATTGGTGTCCCAATACCCCTGTTTGTACTTCCACCACCCATCACGCTTATAACGGCTGTGCTGCACCGGATACACCATTATCTTGATGCCTGTCTCCTTATAGACTTTGTTAAAAACATAATGGGCGCGCCGGGTGTGGTACGGCTCGCTGACCACGATGAGCGACCTGAAATGCTTCTCCAGGCATATAGCTTTGGACAATGTGGCGTCATCGCGCGTGCTAGTTGAATTAGTGATCGGAATGGTCTTATCTTTCGGTATGCCGTTAAACACGGCTAGCTTCTGGGCCTCAAGCGCCCAGTGAGAATGTGCGCCAAACAGCGGGTCAATATCTTCCCCGGTAAACATCATCCAATCCCCGTACTTGTTTTTGGCAAGCTCTATGCCCTGCGTCACCCGCTCTTTTGGGCCGCCCCCAAGAACAATTATGGCGTCCGCCGGCTCTATCCGGTCCTGGTAGATAAGGAACGACCCCATCTGCACCAGCCAGAAGTGGCGGAACAAAACAAACTGCAAAAGTATCAAAAACAGCACCGCGGCTAATTTAAAACATTTCATTGCTTATCCTTTTTTATGATTTCTAAAACCTTAATACGAGAGATTTTCGATTCCGTGTTTCTTCAGGCATTCCGGGCACAATCCGTGCGAGAATTCCATGCCTGCGTGGTCTTTAAAATAGATTTCCACCTTGTTCCAATACCCATTGTCATCACGTATTTTTTTACAGTGGGCACACATAGGCAGTATGCCGTGCAGTTCGCGTATCTCTTCAAGAGCGCGAGCAAGTTTCTCGCGGTCGTCTTTTTGTTGTTTTAGCACCAGGTGTATCATCAGCCCTATCACAGAAAATGTTATAAAAATACAGCTCGACACGTCCCATAACCTATGTATCCGGTTTACGTGAGAAACCGCTATCGCCCGCGGGAATAACACCTCCGTCATAACCAGGGCAATGATCACCGC
>CAZSIW010000077.1:0-8296 GCA_964606755.1 uncultured Elusimicrobiales bacterium
TTTACTGAACCCGTTAAACTCTACCTTGAATTAAGAAAGATTTTTAAAGAGCACATACTTAAAAACTGGAATGGAGCGAAACCGGATATCGTGATACTCGTGGATTTTTATGGTTTCAATATACACGTGGCGAAAGAAGCCGCAAAAAGGAACATCCCGGTTTACTACTACGTAAGCCCGCAGGTCTGGGCTTCGAGGAAGGGGAGAATTAAGCAGCTGAAGAAGTATGTTACAAAGATGTTCCCGATACTTCCCTTTGAAGAGGAGATGTACGCAAAACAGGGGGTAAAATCTACCTATCTGGGCCACCCTCTTGTCGACCATATACCCGGGAACGATGTGCCGGCTGAAACAAGGTTCTCAAAAAAGATCATCGGATTTTTTCCCGGCAGCCGCGCTAACGTTATCAAAAAGCACATACCCATACTGATAAAGGTCATAACGGGCCTTAGGAACAACCGCGGCCTTGAGTGCGTGTGTTTTTCCAGCGGCAGCAACGACGAGCTGTTGAAAGAGCTCCGGATACCCATATTCATGCACGATGATTACGCCAGGAGGAAATCTCTTTCTATAGCCGTATCGGTATCCGGCACGATAAGCCTTGAGAACGCGATCCTCGGGATACCAATGATCGTATTCTATAAACTCTCCAAAATGAATTACCTCGTCGCGAAGCTTATAGCGAACGTCAAATACATTACCATGGTCAATATACTGGCCGGTAAAATGATAATCCCTGAATTTATACAGAAAGATGCGACCCCCGCGAATATTTTAAAGAATATCGATCTCTTGTTGAACGACAAGGATAAATACATGGATATGGTCAACAAGGAGCTGTCGTTTAGAACGATGCTCGGCAAACCCGGCGTTTCGGGGCGCGTGGCAAAAGATATACTGGAGAACTACCATGATCTACAAAAGACTGCTTAAGTACCTGCGCCCCTATTACGACAGGCTTGGCGCGTCGCTGCTGTGCATGTCCGCATATTCCGGCATAACGGGCCTGACGATGTGGCTTGTCAAAAACGTCATAGACAAGATATTCATAGCCAAAGACACGCACATGCTTTATATGATAACCTGGCTCGTACCTCTTATATTCCTGGTTAAGGGCATCGCCGGTTACGGGCAGAACTACCTGATGTACTACATCGCCCAGAACATAGTAAGGACGCTCAGGAACGAGCTGTACGAAAAACTGATGTCCCTGTCTCATGACTATTATTCAAAGAACGCGACGCCAAAGCTCATGGCAAGGGTCACCAACGACGTCAGCGTCCTCCAGAACGCCCTGTTCAGGGTGCCTCCCAGCATAATCAGGGACGGCCTCACGGTGATAGTCATGATAGGCATAGTCTTTTACCTTAACTGGAAATTCGCGATAATAACGCTTTTCGTTTTTCCCGTGGCCGCTGTTCCGCTCGTGAACTTTGCCAAGAAAATGCGCGACGCCTCCCGGCAGGGGCAGAAACAGATGGGAGAGCTTTACGGGAACATCCAGGAAACTCTTGTCGGCATAAGCGTCATCAAGGCTTTCCTGAAAGAAAACGACGAGATCGCCCGTTTCAGGAAAGAGAACGACATATTCTACGAAACCCAGCAGAGGTTCATAAGGGTAGACGCGCGCTCAAGCCCCATAATGGAGTTCATAGGCGCTGTCGCGGTCTCCTTCATACTCTGGTACGGCGGCAAGGACGTTATAGACGGCGTATGGAGCGCGGGCTCTTTCTTCGCTTTCTTTACGGCGGTGTTTTCTATTTACCAGCCTCTCAAGAACTTCGCCAGCACAAACTCCATAATCCAGCAGTCGGCCGCGGCGGCTGAAAGGGTATTCGAGGTCATCGATGAAAAACCGACCATCCTTAACGCTCCGGACGCCAAGGTGATGCCCGAATTCGGTTCGGACATCCATTTCGAGAACATAACGTTCCACTATCCTGAAAAGGAAGATGCGCTGAAAAACATCGACCTGAAGATAAACAAGGGCGAGGTCGTTGCGATTGTGGGCCCCTCGGGCTCGGGAAAAACCACCCTCACGAGCCTTCTTTTCAGGTTCTATGACCCGCAGCGCGGGAAAGTCCTTATAGACGGGCAGGATATAAAGAAAGCGACCATTGAGTCTCTGCGCTCAAAGATGGGCATAGTCACACAGGATGTCATACTTTTCAACGAGACCATCAAATACAACATCTCTTACGGCAACAAGGACGCAACGATGGATGAAATAATAAACGCATCGAAATCGGCCAACGCCTACTCTTTTATCGAGCGGATGCCAAACAGGTACGATTCGCTGATAGGCGAAAGGGGAGTCAGGCTCTCTGGCGGGGAAAAGCAGAGGCTCTCCATAGCCAGAGCCATACTCAAGAACCCGCCGATACTCGTGCTGGACGAGGCGACTAGCGCGCTTGACGCCGAGTCCGAGAAACTTGTTCAGGAAGCGATCGAAAGGCTGATGCAGGGAAGAACGGTGTTTGTCATAGCGCACCGGCTCGCGACTATAAAAAAGGCAGACAGGATAGTCGTCCTTGACAAGGGCGTGATCACCGAGCAGGGAACGCACGAAGAGCTCCTCAACAACGAAGGCATATACAAAAAGCTTCATTATCTGCAGATACTTGATAGTTAGTTCACTGCGTTCACTAATCATTGCAAATTGAAAAGCGCAAATTGCAAATTTTATATCCACTTGTCTTTCAATTGAAATTTGTAATTTATCGATCTGCAATTTGAAATTCTTTAACGCACCCTCAACACCGCAACATGCGAAAATGTCTATGCATTCTCTCATTTACCATATTCATATCCAGCCTGGCGGTATGCGACGAGCAGCCAGCCGGATCAAATGTTCCTTTATTTAACACCTCACAATTTCAGTTTTACGTCCCCAACGGCACGATAGACGTTCTTTTCAAAGAAAATATTTTAAACTCTGACATCGACTTTAAGACCGCTTATGACTACATAGATGATTACATACATACGGACCTGGATATTTCGTACCCTCTCAAACACTTCATCCTTGGCATAAACATGAACGACAAGGTAGACTTTAACCAGCTATTCAACGATGAGAGCACCCTCCAGCGCTCTCGCCATTTAAAACCGTATTTCGGCTACAAACTCACCGACAAAACATCGGTGGTCACTTCCACGAGGTTCCAGGATACATACACAGTGTCGATAACCAGCCAGGCCGTATTGGACAGCGGAAAGAACATAGTTCAGTCGCTGGGGATACATTTCGACAACCTTTCCAAAGGCGAGTCTCTCTCCAGCGGCGATATGCTGCATATGGACTTCAGCAAATCTTTCAGCCAGCTGGGCAGCCAGTACGACTATACCCTTGCGGAACTCTCGTTCATGGATATAACACGGCCTTTCCTGAACCACTACCTTGAAACCGAGGTGTTCATGGGATACCCGGTTTCTGTTATTAAAGAGCCTATCACGGAATTATATTACCTCGGCGGCCCGGACAGAATGAAAGGTTATTCCTACAATGAGTTCAGCGGAGATGCGACGATCTACTCCGGTATAAAATATCACATACCATTTACAGTTAAAGAGCATTTCCTTAAAACACAGATAAATTTTCTTTCAGTGGATTTTCTTGCAGAGCTCGGAAAGACCGGAACTTCGCGCATTTATGAAGTTTTTGACGATTACAAAGCTGATGTCGGCCTGGGTTTCAGCTTTGACATTACCATCCTCAACCGTATCCAGGCAAAGATATCCTCGTCTATCGACCAGGCTATTTATTCAAAAGAGATCAGATATTACCTGATGTTCTCCGCGATAACGTACAATAAGGGATAAGGGCTGAGGGGTAAGTGATAAGTGGTAAGAAAAATCAAAATGCCTTCAAGTCTTTGATATTACATACCACTTACTCCTTATCCCTTACCCCTGCCTTTTTTGCTTTTTTATGTGAAAATTTTGTATAAATAGAACAATGAAAAAAATTATCCTGTTCACGGCCGCCCTCTTTATTTTCTCTAAAGTATTCGCAAACCCTCAGGCTCCCACGCAATTCAATTCTTATGATGGCATTATACCCGGCGCAAGGGCCCTGGGTATGGGTTTTGCTTTCACGAGCGTCTGTGACGATGCCTCCAGTGTCTATTTCAACCCCGCGGGCCTGAACGGCGTATCCGGTAACCAGGTCGACATAAGCTATGAGATAGCCAGGCAGTCCGACCTTACAGCCTCAGACCTTTTCAGCCCGGATTCTGTTCAGGGAAGAAACCTTGTCCTCTTGTCGCTTTTAAGCTCAAAGGTGGCCTTCACTTACAGGCCTCTTTCCAGCAAGAGCTACTACGTACAGAACGACCAGGATTGGACGAACACCGAAATAGATATCAACCAGTACACCGTCTCCGTCTCCACAAAAAAGAATAACCTTACTACGGGGTTTAACCTCTCTTATCTCGCCGGGCGCATAGGGCAGGCAAGCGTTATCGGTGGCGTTCCAAGCGCGGTAATCGCGGACGGCAACGGGGCTTCCTGCGACCTGGGATTTCTTTATACAGCGTTGCCTTTCAGGTTAGGAGTAAATTTCCAGAATTTGCTGGGTTTCATGTGGTGGGATACTTACCAGGCGGATCAGCTTCCTTTATTCTTTAGAGTTGGAGGCGAACTGCAGTTGACCAACCTGCTTATTTTTTCCGGTGAATGGGAGAAAAGATATTACAGGGATGGCGCGCCTTCGCAAGAGCTGACTCATTTCGGGTTAGAGCAGAGCCTCGGCAATTCGCTTAAGATCGAACTGGGTATTTACGGCGAGGACCTCAGCGATGAAAACTCCGCACATTATACCGGGGGTATTTCTTATCTAATGAATGGTTATGTTGTTTCTCTGGCAGGAGAGCTATACAGGTTGGAAGACACCGGCGTCACAAGATTCTTGTTAAGTCTTAATCTTCCGCTGTAACGATCGTATGTCGCATATGGCATATCGCATGTCGAAAATGGCTAGACTTTAACGACATACGATATACGACATACGATATGCGAGTTTTAGCGATATGCGTTATTTTTTGACGGGAAGTATTGTTTTTCCGGATTTGATGCAGCGGGTGCACACGTATGCGTTTGATATTTTGCCGTCTATCATAACCTTTTTTCTTTGCAGGTTGGGCATAAATTTTCTTCTGGTAGCCCTGTGTGAATGGCTGACTGTATTTCCCGAAGCTACACCTTTTCCACACACGGCGCATTTGTAAGACATTCGTTGCCTCCTAAAATTATTACTAATCAAAAATGAGTTAAAAATATAGCATATTTAACGGTGTTTTGCAAGAGAGATAAAATGCTTGATAAACCGGTTCAGTATCTTAAGGGGATAGGCCCGAAGAAGGCGGTAACCCTTGAAAAACTGGGCATAACAACTATCGAAGACCTCCTCAAATACTTTCCCAGAAGCTATGAAGACAGGCGGACTACCACAAGAATAAAGGATATTTTTTTTGATTCCAGGGTTTTGATCGAAGCGAAAGTTGAAAGCGTCGCTGAAAAGAGAACAAACCCGTTCATGGCGATCTTTAAAGTCCTGCTCGATGACGGCACCGGCAAGTGCTGGGCGGTATTTTTCCGAAAGACCAACCCCTATTTCAAGCACGATATATTTTCAAAATACAAAAAAGATTTCCAGCTGGGCGCAACTGTCCTCGCTTACGGTTCAACCGAATACTCTTTCGGGGAACTTCAGCTCAAGGTTGAAGAATACGAGACAGTTAATAGCGGCGCCGCCGCCTCGCTGGCTTTCAAGAGGATAGTGCCCGTCTACCCGCTTACGGAAGGCCTTTCACAGAAATGGCTGAGAGACGAGGTCCACAGGGCCATTGAACTGCACAAGAAAGACCTGCCCGACATTCTTCCTGAATATGTTAAGAAACAGGAAAGCCTTTACCTGCCTGAGACCGCTGTTGAGAAGATACACTTCCCGGAAGAACCTTCCGAGGCTGAAAACGCAAGACAGAGGTTCGCGCTGGAGGAGTTCCTTACCCTTGAAACCGCGCTCGAACTCTCAAGGGCCGACAGTTCTTCAAAAATAAAACCGAGAAAGTACACCATTAAAAAAACCCTTCTTACACCCTTCAGACAAAAGCTAGGTTTTGAGTTCACCGCGGCCCAGAAACACGTGATAAACGAGATATTCACAGATATGCTTTCCTCGAAACAGATGAACAGGCTGTTAATGGGAGACGTGGGCTCCGGTAAAACGGTCGTCGCCCTGAGCGCGATGCTTCTTGCCTGCGAGAACGGTTATCAGTCCGCACTTGTCGCCCCCACGGAGATCCTCGCCGAACAGCATTTTATGACACTAAAACAGACGCTCGCGGAGATAGATGTAAAGATTGCGTTGCTCACAAGCAAGAGCGGGAAAAAGAAAAGCGAAAAAGCGAAACTTTTGAAAGAGATAAAGAACGGCGATTTTGATATTGTAATAGGCACTCACGCCCTGCTTGAGGAAAATGTAGAGTTCAAGAACCTGGCGCTTGCTGTTATAGACGAACAGCACAGGTTCGGCGTCCTGCAGAGAAAAGAACTGTTAAAAAAATCCGAGGCGCCCGATGTGCTTGTTATGACCGCGACACCCATACCGAGAACCCTAGCGCTGACGCTCTATGGCGACCTTGACACCTCTGTCATCGACACCCTTCCAAAAGGCAGACAGCCCATAGAAACCCTTCACTCTTCGGATTCCATGGCATATGAAATGGTCAAGCAGGAGATAAAAAATGGAAGGCAGGCTTACATAGTTTACCCCTTGATAGAGGAATCCGACAAGATAGAGCTTAAAGCCGCCGTAAAGGAAGCCGAGAGCCTTTCCAAGAGCGTTTTCAAAGAATACAGGGTAGGGTTACTGCACGGTCAGATGCCGTCCAACGAAAAAGAAAAAGCGATGCTCGATTTCAGGAACAAGGCTTTTGACATCCTAATAACAACAACCGTTATAGAGGTCGGCATCGACATCCCCAACGCAACGATAATAGTCATCGAACATTCCGACCGCTTCGGCCTTGCCACCCTCCACCAGCTAAGAGGCCGGGTGGGAAGGGGAAAAGACAAGTCTTTCTGCGTATTGCTTGGCGAACCAAAATCAGATGACGCGAAACGCAGGCTCCAGACCATGGTTGCCCGGTCCAACGGCTTCAAGATAGCCGAAGAAGACCTCCAAATAAGGGGCCCCGGTGAGTTCATGGGAACAGCCCAGCACGGCATGCCCCTGTTCAAAGCCGGCAACATAGTCACGGACCTGAAACTCATAGAAAAAGCCAAACAGTACGCAAAAGAGATCGTTGCCGCTGACCCCAAACTCGAAAACCCCGAAAACAAACTCTTCAGACAAGAACTTTTAAAGCTATATAAAGCCCGCATCGGGTTGGCACGTATTGGTTGAAACGCAGGGTTCAGGCTAGGGCACAAGATATTGTGCCCCTACAAAACCAGCATAGGCCTGGCAGAATCGGATAACGTAACGGCAGAGAATAGGGGAATAGCCAGCATAGCTTTTGGTGTCTTTCCGGGCCTGCCGATGATGTTCTTTTGGTGTCATCCTCGAGGCCGTAATCGGGGATCCAGAGGTGTTGCTGTTCAATATTTTGCGTGGTGGGGTATCCAGCGGTATTTAGCCACAGCCAGCGGCACTACCAGCGAATGGTCCAGCGGAAGCCAGAACGGTCATTTTGGCGGTTCCAAGCGGAGCCCAAAGCGAACGCTCTAATGGATTCCAGCGAAGCTTCAAGCGAGCGCTCTAGCGGAGCTATCAGCGGAGTGTAAAGCGACATAGTTATGTGAAGCGAAATAACTTGAATTTTAAATGATTTAATGAACCCGGGACAGGCTCCATAACGCAGGCTAGAACATGTTTCAGAACGCAGTTTGGAACACGCCTAGACCAATGTCTGGAACACGTTCAGAACACAGTTTGGAACGCATTTAGAACATACTCTGGAACATGCTCCAGGACATGTCAAGAACACGGTCAGAACACGCTTGGAACAAGGTCTGGAACAGCTCCAGGACATGTCCAGAACAGGCCCTGGAACAGATACAGAACATGGTCTGGAACAGGGTTCAGAACAGGTCTGGAACAGGTTTGGGACGTGTTCCTGACAGTGTCCATAACACAGCATGAAACGGCTCCCAAAACGGGTCTATAATGGTGTCTGAACATGTAAAATATTTATTTAATTTTGGCGATTGGAGGTTAGGAAATGACAAATTATAAAATAAGGATAGAGGTTTTTAAAACAACTAAAAAGTGTCCAAAGAAACTAAAGGCGGG
>CAZSIW010000078.1:0-8267 GCA_964606755.1 uncultured Elusimicrobiales bacterium
CAACGCAGTAAAATTCACGGCTGAGAACGGTACGATCAAGATATATGCCTCGGACAGGGGCGATTTCGTCAAGTTCGGCGTCAAAGACAACGGCGTAGGCATTGAGGATAAAGACATAAACAGGATCTTCGACAAGTTCTATCGCGCCGATACGCCCTATAATAAGACTATTGCCGGAGCGGGACTCGGGCTTTCGATAGTAAAGTCTATAGTAGAGATGCACGGCGGCACCGTGTGGGTGGAGAGTTGTCCGGGCAGGGGATCGGATTTTCAGTTCATGTTGCCGCGGGCAAAGACCGAGATAAAAGATTTCAGGAAGCAGAAAAACGAAAAGTAACAGGTTGTTCTAAATTTTGGATTGAAGATATTATTTCTCGATTAATTTGTTTGCTATTAATTTTGTGATATTTTTGATTTGCTCGGCAGACTCTGCTTCTCCATCCTCAGATTTAATTATTCTTCCCGTTTCTACGTCTATAAGGTTAATCGATATAAAATAAGTGTGTCCCATCCTGGACAGAGAACCAACATACATGTATTTCACATTAAGAATCTTCCCCAATTTTACCGCACAATCAGCTTCCGTACAGCCAGACTGTTGAAATTTTGCTTCAGCCAATATCAAGTCCATGTCTGATTTATCAATGACATCACAAGTATTGCTTTTTATCAATGCTGTTCTAAAAAAATCAGCAGTTATAGATGCATCCATGGCAGAAGTATTTTTGGCGACAAAATCTGAAACGGCAACATTGTTAATTATAATATGGTTTTTCTTAATCTTTGAGATAGTGACGGGTTTGGGGCGAGGGCTGGGTTTGAGTGTTGTATCCATTTTATTCTTATGGGAAAATATGCCTGCAATAATAAGTATAACACCCACACAGCTCCATATTTGTATTCCAGTTTGGTTTTTCTGCGTATTGGGATCGTCTGCTTGTACAGGCGTTGGTAACGAGAAAACAAGACAGGACACAAGAAGTATCGCAACAACTCTTTTTATATGTTGAATCATTGATCCCTCTTATTTTCTGTATTTCCGAAGATGTTTGTTTTATGAAGGGGAAGCCCACGAGAGGATTTGAACCTCCGACCTATCGCTTACAAGGCGATTGCTCTACCACTGAGCTACATGGGCACAAAGACAGTATATCGTATGTCGTGAGAACCATTTTATAAAATAAGGACCATAAAATCAAACGGCGGATTTTGTCTTGAAGACTTCGTAAAGTACTATCGCAGAGGCGCAGGAGGCGTTTAGAGAGGATATCCTTCCGGTTTGGGGGATTGATACTATATTGTCGCACCTTTCTTTTATAAGTCTTTGCAAGCCTTCGCCTTCGCTTCCTATCACAATGGCGAGGGGGAAAGAAAACTGAATCTCCGATAACGGCGTTCCTCCGGTTTCCGCTCCAACGATCATAAAACCCTCTTCTTTGAGCCTTGAAACAGTTTCCGCTATATTGGAGACCCTTGCCACCGGTATGTGCTCTATTGCTCCCGCGGATGTTTTTATTACGGTCTGTGTTATATTCGAGGACCGCCATTTGCCGATCACTATCCCGGAAGCTCCGAAGGCAACGGCGTTGCGCGCGATGGCGCCGAGGTTGTGAGGGTCTTCTATCGAATCAAGGACAACGAACACGCGTTTCCGCTCGTCTTTTGTTTTTTCGATAAGGCCGTAGAGGTCAAGATATTCGAGTGGGGAAGTCTCAGCCGCCACGCCCTGGTTGTTGTCATTTTGAAAAGCGTCGAATTTCTCAGGGGGGACATGGTGCACGGGTATTTTTTTAAGCTTTGCGAGCGTCAATATCTCTTTTATAGCGCTTCCCTGAGCCGTTTTTGAAACGATTATCTTGTTTACGGTCACGTCATCGGATCTCAGGGCCTCAAGAACAGGGTTCCTGCCGAATATTTTGTCTTGAGCTGGATTCTTGTTTTCCATATTATTTTTTTACCGCAAAGGAGCCCTTGGGGCCGTCCATTATTTTGTAACCGAGGTCGTCCAGTTTTTTTCTGAACTCATCAGCCGCTTTGAAGTCCTTGTTTTTTCTCGCCTCATTCCTCTGGTTGATAAGGCTGATTATTTCATCCGGAACGGCATCGTATTTTACTAATTCTATACCGAGATACCCCTCAAGCATCATCTTGAACGTGGTTTGATAGATGCCTGTGTCCAGCGAGGGTTTCGTTCTGCTTTCAGAGAGAAAGATCATAATTTGAGTTTTAAACGAATGAAGAACTGCCAGAGCTTTTTCTGTGTTAAAATCATCGTCCAGGGCGGCGCGGAATTTGGAAATGAAATCGTCAGATTTGTCTTTCTGTTCTGTTTTGTTCTCGGAAGGTTCGTCCTTATGGTTCAACAGCATTAAGCGCCAGGCCTCATCCAGGCCTTTCAGGGCTTTTTCCGCCTCGATAAGCCTGTCGTCCGAGAAATCGAGCGGGCTTTTGTAGTGCTGGGACAGGAGGAAATATCTTACCGTGCGCGGGTCGAATTTTTTATAGATGTCCTCAAGGGTGAAGAAGTTGCCCAGCGACTTCGACATCTTTTCCTTGTTGATGGTCACGAAGCCGTTGTGCACCCAGTATTTTGAAAAGAGTTTACCGGTGAGCGCCTCAGACTGCGCGATCTCATTCTCGTGATGGGGGAATATAAGGTCCTGGCCGCCGCCGTGTATGTCTATGGTTTCGCCGAGCGCTTCCGTGGACATGACAGAGCATTCTATGTGCCAGCCTGGCCGTCCCTTGCCCCACGGGCTGTCCCAGGAAACTTCCGTAGGGTCGTCAGCCTTTGAGCCTTTCCACAGGGCGAAATCTAGAGGATCTTTTTTGCCCTCGTCCACGGCGACCCGGGCGCCGGACTTAAGGTCGTCCAGGGTGCGTTTTGAAAGCTTGCCGTAACCCGGGAATTTCCTTACCGAAAAGTATACGTCGCTGCCGAGTTTATACGCGAAGCCTTTTTTGATAAGCGTATTGACGAACTTTATTATCTGCGGGATGGTTTCGGTCACTTTCGGGTACGCGTCGGCGTCTTTAATGTTGAGCTTGTGCATCTGGGTGAAGTAGTCTTCTATGAATTTGCGCGACAGCGCCAGCGGCGAAGAACCGTTCTCTTTCGCCCTGTTGATTATCTTGTCGTCGACATCTGTGAAATTCTGAATAAATTTTACCTTGTACCCCGAGAGCTCCAGATGCCTTCTTATAACGTCAAAGGTCACGTAAGCCCTCGCGTGCCCAAGGTGTACCTTGTCGTACGGGGTGACCCCGCAGACGTACATTTTTACGGAGTGGTCCGATATAGGATTGAATTCTTCTTTTTTGCCGGACAGCGTGTTAGATAGTTTTATAGTCATCGTTCTATTTTAAGTTAAAGGCCGTAAGATTTCAAGATTAGATGCTGACCCTTTATCTTCCAATTTGTTTTTGGGTTATCGTTGCCACGGCCATCGCGGCGATGCCTTCGCTCCTGCCTATGAAACCCATTTTCTCGTTCGTAGTCGCCTTGATGCCGAGGCGTTGCGCTTTTATCTTAAGAGTTTTCGAGAGCAGTTTTTTCATTGCCGCGACGAAAGGGGCGATCCTGGGCTCCTGCGCGATAAGGGTGATGTCGGCGTTGTTCACCGCAAAACCTTTCTTTGAGAGCGTGTGAACCACCTCTTTTAAAAGGAATACACTGGAAATATTTTTATACAAAGGATCGTTGTTGGGAAAGAAATGCCCGATGTCGTCAAGACCGGCCGCGCCTAGCAGTGAGTCCATCAGCGCGTGGATGATGACATCCGCATCGCTGTGGCCGTCAAGGCCGCGTGGGTGGGGGATAGTAACCCCGCCCAGAACAAGCTTGCGTCCCTTCTTGAACCTGTGCGCGTCGTAACCCATGCCTATGAACATAGCGGCTCCAGTACAAACTAATAAATTGACGGCCGGCAACATAAGCGGGCCGGCAATACTTATTTCAATCAGTTACTTTTTGTGTTTCGAGAGAAATGCTTCGGCGGTTCTAATATCCTGCCTGTTAGTTATCTTGATGTTGGGCCCCGACCCGCAAACAAGCCTCACTTTTTTCTTTAGGAACTCTACGGCCTGGGCGTCATCTGTGACATCCCTTTTCAGTTTTCTGTAAGCGGTTTCTATCAGTGCACGCTTGAATGTCTGCGGTGTCTGGGCAAGCCAGACCTCGCCGCGAGGTATTGTCTTTAGGATAGCGCCGTCACGCGCGCTCAATTTTATCGTGTCTGTCGCGGGCCGCGCTACTATCGCCGCTCCGATCCTTACGGCCTCGCTAAGGCAGTTCTTTATCGTCACCGGATCAATGAGCGGCCTGGCGGCGTCGTGAATGGCGACATAATCGAGGCCGGGAGCCACCCTTGAGAGACCGTTCCTGACAGAATCATATCTCTGTTTTCCGCCCGCGACGGTTTCAAAACCGTATTTCTTTCCCAGTTTTTGCAGGCGCGATTCCATGTTCTGTGGGACAACTAGTATGATCTGCTTAAAGTTCTTGACTAGTTTAAATGCCAGTACGCTCCACAAAAAAACGGGGCGTGCCAACAAGGGAAAGAATTGCTTAGGCGTTCTGCCGCCGAAACGCCTGCCCTGTCCGCCGGCAACTATTATGGCGCAGGCTTTGACCGATCCCGGATTCAATATTTTCCTTCCCTGCTCTCTCTGCCTTCTTTAATTTGCTGTCCATCGAGCGTGTGCGTAAATATCATGCGGCCGGAGGATGTCTGCAGTATGGAGTTCACGATAACCTCTATCCTTTTGCCGACGGCCTTGCGGCCGTCTTCAACGACCACCATCGTCCCATCATCGAGGTAACCGATGCCCTGGTTGTGTTCCTTGCCGTCCTTGACCACGAACACGGGCATCTTTTCGCCCGGCAGGTAGACCGGTTTAAGCGAGTTAGACAGGTCGTTGATGTTGAGGACCGTGACGCCGTGAAGTGACGCCACCTTGTTGAGATTGAAATCAGTCGTTAATATCTTTGCGTCAAGATCTTTTGAGAGCTGGAGTATCTTGGCGTCCACCTCGTTGAGGTTGGGATAATCCTTGTCGAATATCTTTACGGATACTGATTCCTCTTTTTGAAGCTGCGCGACCACGTCCAGGCCTCTCCTGGCGCGGTTGCGCTTGTGAGCGTCGCTTGAATCTGCCAGGCCCTGGAGCTCCCTTAAGACAAACCTCGGTGTGACCAGCGTGCCGGACAGGAACTTGGTCTGGACAATATCTGTTACTCTTCCGTCGATTATCGCGCTGGTGTCGAGAATTACCACGTCGTTAGACCTAGTGCCCTTCTTCCGTTTTTTCAGAATGTCCTGGTCGAGCAGGTCCAGCTCGGATTTTTTTGTTACAGCAAGGACAAGGCCGAGATAGGCCAGAACAACTTTGATCAAGATTGAGTACTGTTTCATCCATTCATAGATATGCTGGTTGTTCATCAAATAAACCATGTAATCGAGAAGCTTCGCCCCGATCAAGCCCAGCATCGCTCCGAGCACGGCCGCAACTATCGTGTCAAGAGGTATCAGCGATATCGCCAGTTCGATCCCGATAATAAGCAAAGCCACGGCAAATCCTATTAAAATTCCCCGAACGCTCCCTGAAATGGTATAGTAACTAATGATGGGGCTTGCTGCTAAAACGAGAATTCTTATCGTCCATAGTATCAATTGTCTCACCTCCCGTCCGCCGAAGCGGAATTTCAAATCTCAAATTGCAGATTTCAGATTGGAACCTGCATGCTTTGTTTGCTCCTAAATTTTCAATGCGTCTCTAAGTGCTTTTCTCATGACTTCTACCGGCGCTTTTCTCTTGGTCCACAGCTCGAAAGCAAGGGCACCCTGGTGCAAAAGCATCCCGAGCCCGTCGGAATGCCTGATGCCCTTTTTCTGCGCGTCGGCAAGAAGCCGGGTCTTGCGGTTATAGACTACATCGTAAACGAAAAGATTTTTGTGCAGGAACATTGCTTCGACCGGCGAAGGGTCACCTTTGTGCATGCCTATTGGGGTCGCGTTGACCATTATCTTCGCCTCGCTTATTCTTGCAGTGAAATCCGCGAAAGGCACGAACTCGGCATTTTTGATATTGCCGGAGAGGGCGCGGGCTTTTCTTTCGTCTTTATCGGTTATCATCATCTTGCCTGCCCCAAAAAAAGAAAGGGCGGAGGATACGGCCCTGCCTGCCCCTCCCGCACCGATAACAATTATCGTTTCACCCTTGATCTTTACGTTGTTCGATGCCAGATCTTTAAGAAAACCTCTTGCATCGGTGTTGTGTCCGGTTAGCATGCCTCCGGAATTGACGATCGTGTTTACGCTGCCCATCGCCCTGGCCAGCGGGTCTATCCTGTCAAGGAACCTCATTACATTTTCTTTATGAGGTATTGTCACGTTAACGCCGAGCAGCCCGAGCCCTCTTATACCGTCTACAGCTTTTTTAAGCGATTCGGGACTGACTTCAAAAGGTACGTAAACGATATCCAGGCCAAGATGCTGGAAAGCGGCGTTATGCATAGCCGGGGAAAGGGTGTGCCTTACGGGTGAGCCGAATATCCCCGTGATCTTACTTTTTCCGCTTATTTTCAACGCTTTTCTCCCTTAATGACTTTAGTTTTAACCTGACGATCTGGTCGTTGGGGTTTATCTTGAGAAGCTTTTCAAACAGGTCGGACGCTTTCTCGTTGTTGCCTATGGCGGCGTAAGCAAATGCCATGTTCCTTAAGATCGGCACCGGGTCCTTTGAGTTCTCGAGCAGGATCCTGTATTTCGCTATGGCGCTCTCATACCTGCCCGAATAGAAATCCTGGGTCGCGATGTACATGCGGTATCCGAACTTGTCCAGAAGCCATGGGGTCTTGTCGGTCTGCTCCATGATGCGTGCCAGCGACGTTATTCCCATGTAGAGGAAAACAAAAGACAAGAAGAAATAGACTATCGCAAGTTTCTTCCTGGCCAGAAGGATCTGCTTGTCGTTGAATAGTATATCCCTTATGATCCTGTTTATGTCAAGAACGAGGTTGGGATTATAAAGGTATACCCAGCCAAGGAAAAGAAAAATGAGACCTAACACCAACTTTATGGCAACCATATTTTCTGCTAAATTTATCAAATATTTATGTCAATGTCAATTAAATGGCTATCTCTTACGTACAAGGATTTATCACAAAAACAAAAATGCGCTGTTTCTTAATGCGTTATTTAAATTAATCTTGACAAAAATAGCCTTATATAATAGAATTAATACAGATTTGATGCAATTCTCTTATTCTCGCATTAAGGGGCGTTAAATGCAATGTGAAAACGTGGTAGTGGAAAAAAGGAAAAAATCGACCCTCACCCCGGAAGAAAGAGAAGTGATCAGGTCCCTTTTCATCAAGGCTCTGGGGCCGGTTGTGGTCATTATACTCATAAGTTCAACGATACTTTTCTTCGGCCTTCATTTTTTGATGGAAAGGACCAGTTTCTCAAACCTGGGCCTCACACCCGCCAGAACACTCCAGAACGTTTCTCACTTTATCACAGCCTACTTCGTCATAGCGGTCAGCAATATAGTTTTGATACTTGCCCTGAGCATTATTGTACTCTACCTCGCGCTGCATAATGTCGTTATGCCCGTCATCCGGATCACGCACGCGGTAAAAGGCCGCATGGAAAGCGGCAACAAGGCGAAGATATGCGTCAGGGAATCAGACAAACTCTTCTTACCTCTAGTCGATCTGGTCAATAAGCTGATCGGCGTGCCGGACACGAATAAATAATCTAAATTCAATTTAAAAAAGAACCAGGCCACCACACATCACTATGTTTTACGAAGATAACGGATATTGCGTAAGCTGATAATTGTCGGTTGATGTCTAAAGCTATCCGGAGAAGACATGGCGCAGAATAAAATGGGAGCCAGGCGAAAGACGGTCAAGGAGATCCTTCAGGACAACAAGCTCCTTAGCGAGGAACAGCTCAACAAGGTGCTGGAGGAATCAAAGAAGACCGGCGAACCGCTTCAATCGGTCGTCGTGAGGCTCAACATGATGAGCCGCGTCGACCTTCTGAGAACGCTCTCTCAGGAATGGAGCGTCAAGGCGGTCAACCTTGACGAGATAGAGATCGACCCCGAGACGGTCAAGGTCATTCCCGAGGCCGCCGCGAGGCGTCACCGGGCTGTGCCTTTCGTCAAGGAAGACAACGTCCTTTTCGTGGCGATGTCGGACCCCAGGGACTTTTTCGTAGTAGAGGACATTCAGCTCAGGACCAATTTTGAAGTGCAAT
>CAZSIW010000079.1:0-8233 GCA_964606755.1 uncultured Elusimicrobiales bacterium
TATTCCGGCTTTATGCTTATGGCCTTTTCAAAACAGGGGACGGCCTTATCGAATTTGCCGTTCGTGTCATAGAGCACGCCCAGCTGGAAATACGCTTCCTCAAAAACAGGGTTAAGCTCGATAGCTTTCTTGAAACTCTTTTCCGCCTTGCCGTACTTTTTAAGGTCAAAATAGGAGAGCCCTAGAAGAAAGTAAACGTTCGGGTTGGCGGGGTCTATGACCGCGGCCCTCTCCAGACATTTCCGGGCGCTCGCGTAATCTTTCAGGTTTGAATAGTAGTAGCTTAACCGTATAAGAACGCCAGTCGTCTCCTCATCTTTTCTAAGAAGCTCAAAATATTTTACAGCCAGACCCCAGTCTTTTTTCTCCTCGGCTATAAG
The DNA here is from genome assembly GCA_964606755.1 of uncultured Elusimicrobiales bacterium. Taxonomy (GTDB): domain Bacteria; phylum Elusimicrobiota; class Endomicrobiia; order Endomicrobiales; family CAZSIW01; genus CAZSIW01. The sequence continues at coordinate 381 of CAZSIW010000079.1, forward strand.
CCCTATCCAGTAGTATATATTCGTATCCTTCGGGCTGATCGCTATTGAATCCTCGAATATCTTAAGAGCTGCGTCATAATTCTTGATCCTGTAGTACAACCCGCCCAGATAAAGAAGCACGGTCAGATTATCCGGAACATCTTCGATATACTGCTTGTATTCCTTTATCGCGTTGTCCATGTCGTTCTGTTTTTCGTACATTTGAGCCAGAGCGAGATGAGCTTCCATGCCGCCGTTGCCTATCTCAACGGCCTTCTCATAGGATTGCTTCGCCTTTTCCATCCTTCCGAGCTTTTCCTGCACTATACCGAGCTGATAATATCCGCCGCCCGAATCCGGTTTTTCTTTAAGGAACCGTTCCCAGAATTCAACCGCTTTGCCGGGGTCGCGGTCGGTATAATATGCCGCGAGATAAACCGTAGCCGTTTCATTCATGGGGTCAAGCTGAACGGCTTTCTCCCAGGCGATCCGTGCTTTTTCCGGATAACCCGCCATGAGATAAAATGTGCCCAGGAAAAGCTGGTTTTCCAGGTCGCCCGGCGCGATGGAGTTAAGCTTTTCCGCCGTCTCGAACGCTTCGCTGGTCTGGCCAGCCTGCAGATAGAGCTGTGCCAGTTCCCTGAACGCTTGCACAGCGTTTTTGTCTATTTTAATTACCCGCTGGTACTGTTTTATCGCGCTCTCGACATCCCCGGCTTTTGAAGCCAATAACCCTATAAGATAGGACCTGTAGGCCTCCGCAGGGGCGGCATAAAGGCCGCTTTGCATAACAAAAACGAGCGATATTCCCAAACTGATCAATTTATTGACTTTTTTCATATTTCCTTCGTTCAAAAGACTTCAGGTTACAGGTGCCAGGTGCCAAACGTCAAGACCCAAAAGCAGTTTTTCTTTCACCTGAAACCCATAACCTGTAACCTGCCCCTTTGTTTATAATGTTTTATCCATCAGCACAGCGTCGTCGTCTCCGTAATATCTTGGCCTTACCCCTACTTCTTTAAAGCCCATCGAACTATAAAGAGCCCTCGCGTTCAGATTCTTCTTTCTTACTTCGAGAAGCATGCTCCTGGCCCCTTCCTCCCTGGCTTTCAAAACAATGAATTCCAGTATAGTTTTGCCGAACCCTTTTCTCCTGAATTCAGGGTGAACCGCCATATTGAGTAGATGGGCGTCTTCTCCTACCAGCCAATATCCGGCGTATCCCGTTATCTGAGCATCGAAGACCAGAACAAAGAACCTCGAGATCGGCAGTGAAAGCTCTCTCTCGAACATCTCCCTGGTCCAGGGTTTAGAAAACGACATCCTTTCTATTTTCAGGACGTCAAGCAGATATTTTTCCGAGAAAGGCAGAATTTTTATCTGAGAGAAATCCGTCATATTAAATTCATGCTTAGCCTAGCCGCGGTCAGGACCGCCTCAAACATAGGTCTCGGGTCGGCCGCGTTCTTTCCCGCAATGTCAAAAGCCGTCCCGTGGCCGGGTGAAGTCCTGATGAACGGAAGCCCAGCCGTTATGTTGACTATTTTCTCAGGGCTCAGGCATTTCAAGGCTATCATCGTCTGATCGTGATACATGGTGACCAGAGCGTCAAACTCTTTTTTCTTTATTTTCACCCAGGCGCTGTCGCACGGGAGAGGCCCATTAACGTTAAGACCATTTTCTTTCAAAAAGCTCACGGCGGGACTGATCACAAGCTTTTCTTCCTTGCCAAGCAACCCGTTCTCTCCCGCATGCGGGTTGAGCGCCGCGACGCATATCCTCGGATATTTTATCCTAAAAGCTTCTCTGAGGAATCTGTCCAACAACTGCACGAGATCTGTAATTTTGTTAACGCTGATGTTCTTGGACACATCGGTGACAGCCACGTGCCTCGTGACCATGGCCGATACGATCCCACCGGCGGCCATGAGCATCGCATAATTTTTCGTACCGGTGACGTCCGCTATTAGTTCGGTCTGTCCAGGATAATGCACGCCCGCCAGGTACATCGCCGCCTTGGACACCGGAGCCGTAACAAGGGCGTCGCCGCGTCCCGCCTCTATAAGCTCTACAGCTCTTAAGGTCGCCTCATAAGAATATTTTCCCGTAGCGGAGGAATACTTTCCGGGTATCAGTTTTTCAAGCTCAGGGTATGGAAGGTCAACGAACACGGCGGACAGTTTTTTCCCCGCGCGCGCAAGGCGCGGGAAAAGCCTTCTGTCACCAATTACGATCGGAAGTATTTTTTTATAGATTGACGGACGGGTAAGTATCTTTTCTACTATTTCCGGACCGATACCCGCGGGGTCACCTGGCGTAATTACAACTCGTGGACGAACCATAAATGATCCCGTATATCGCAGGTCGTATATCGTATGTCGTTAACATCTTTTGACCTTGTCGTAACGATATACGATATACCATATACGACACACGGTCGTTATCTATTCCAGATCGTAGACCTGGATCTTAGCGCCGGCTCTTAAGTCCTTGAGCCACTTCTCATATCTCTTCTGGGCTTCTTTCTGGAACATATACTGCTGGAGATCGTCTTTTACGTCGTCAAAACTGACACTGCGGCTTGCCTTGTGCTCTTCAACTTTTATTATGTGATAGCCGAACTCGGTCAGCACGGGGCTTGACACCTCACCGACTTTCATCTCGAACGCCACTTTTTCGAACTCAGGCACCATATCACCCCTTGAGAAAAACCCAAGGTCGCCGCCGCGTTTTGCGGAGACGGTGTCCTGCGAATACTCCTGTGCCACCTTCGCGAAGTCCTCGCCCTGGTCGATCTTTTTCTTGGCCTCTTTCGCCTTGTTCAGGGCCGCCGTCTTATCTTTCAGGGAAGCGTCTTTGTCAACTGTAATAAGAATGTGCCTGGCGCGGACCTGCTCCGCCGTCGCTTTGGAAAAAAACTTCGCGAGCTTCGCGAGCTCTTCCTCGTCTTCTTTCGCGAGGCCAAGGTTCTTCCCGTCCATTTTCTGTTTTATTTTTTCAAAAAATTCTTTTATTGAAGCCTCATTGGGTTTGTCGACCTTGCTCTTTATCTCCGACTCGGTCATCTTCATTACCATGATCTGCTCTCTGATCCTCTTCTCGAAATCCTCCATGGTAATGTTCTCTTTCCTCAGCTCCTGCTGGAACTCACCCTCGTTAGGAAAACGTTTGCGGACCTGTTCGATGCCGTCATCGATATCTCTTTTCGTGACATGGATTTTTCTTTTCTCAGCTTCCTGCTTCAGGATCTTGTCATCTATCATCTGGTCAAGTATCTTCTTTTTAAGATCGGCTACCTTTTCTTTTGTCTGTTCAGCCGCAGGGGTCACCGCCTTGTACTGCTCCATGACGGGATCCATCACTTTCTGGTAATCGCTTAGCATTATAGCTTCACCGTTGACCGTCGCAACGGTTTTGTCTACTACCTTCGCATAGCATAGCCCGCCTGCAGCAAAGATACTCAATATTACAAAAAGACTGAAGCGTGAGAACGTGCGCATCATTATATTCCTCCCGGAATTTAATTTTAGCTCGTTAAAACAACCTAACACCATCAACTTCGACCCCGTTCGGCTTGATCAGTTCAAAGCAGATCAGACGTGGAAAACATTTACCTTCTGTCTAAAACACTATCCCTAACCCTAAAACACTGTTCTAAAAAACCATCGCATCCGCAAAAAGCGGTGAATTCAACGATGGAACCTTATCTTTTGATAACCTTTTTAATATCACCCTGACCCCTGGTTGCAAGCTGGGGAGCCTGAACGACGAGTTTGGACAACACCGAATAGTCTATTTTCGTTCCGAACTTGGTCTTTGTCATATCAAGCCACGCGTCGAACTTGGATTTTTCCATAAGTTTTTTTATTTCCTCTTTGGAGTCCTCGAAAGAACGGGCGGGCAAAACCTTTTCGGAAATTTTCGTGATTATATGGTAACCGAACTGTGTCTCAGTTACCGGAGATATCTCGCCTATCTTCATGGGGAAAACGGTTTTTTCAAATTCAGGAATGAGGTCCCCTCTCATGAAAGGCCCTATCTCTCCGCCCCTGGCCGCGGAAATGGGATCAATTGAAATCTCTTTCGCCAGCTTCGCGAAATCAGCGCCGTGTTTGAGCTTTTCGAGCGCCTGTTCGGCCGCTTCCCTGGTGGGAAGCAGTATGTGCCTTGCCTTTATCTCAAGCGGCCTCTTGTAATCGGAGGCATGATCGTCATAATACTTCTTTATCTCGTCTTCGGTCACGTTGAGGTTTTTTTTCTGCAGATCTTTCACGAATAGCTCGACGAGAATATTTTCCTTGTATTCCTGCGCCTGTTTTGCCTGCTCCTCATCGAAACTCTTCACCGCCTGCTTATACTCGTTTGTCTTGTCATAGCCTGCCTGCTTGGAAGCTTCTACGACCACCCTCTCTCTCAATATAAGGTCCATGAACTGTTTGCGTCCGGATTCCGTGGTCAGGTAACTCTGGAGAGTCGCGGGCGCCTCATTAAAACGCCTTTGCAAAGTCGAAAAGGAGGTCTTGTCTTTACCTACCTGAAGAACTACGGTCTTGTCGCCTTTAGAACATCCCGCAAAAATAGAAACAGCCAATACGCTCATGCCAATAACTAAACATTTTCTCATACTGATTTATCTCCTCGTTAAGACTAATATTGTATATTGGCAGGCCTGGAGGCAAACCAACAGGTTTGTAGTCTTTGTTCGGTAATATTAACATATTTTTATTTTTAAAGTCAATTACTCCCGCTTTTAAAAAAAAACCAGTACCTCGCGCTGATTATTTTTATAAAACATATAAAAATCAGTGTTTTTTCAACCCCCCACAACGGCAGTATGAGCAGGCCGCCAACTACAGCCGAGACCCAGCCTCCCAAAACATCATACATATATATCCTGTTGCCGGAACTGCTGTCGCTTATTTCCTTGCCCAGCATGTCAAAACTCACAAGGATACCGAACTCCAGCCCAAGGAGCGCCCCGGAAATAAAAGCATACGGAAAGAGCATCGCCCAGGCTATTAGCTTGAACTTGAACAGAAGATATAAGATAGTGCACCAGCTGAAAACCGCGAATTCGGCGATCCTGACACCGAGCAGAGCCGGCAACGGTCTGAGATGCTTTTCAAAAAATCCGCCCGCGACTATACCGGCCATAAAGATGGCGGTCAAAAATCCAATCCAGTAATACAGGTTCCCCTTGAGTGCCTGTAAAAGGAAAACAAACACCATCTCCAACCCCATCATGCTGGCCCCTGTGGAAAAGGATGTTCCGGCAGTACCCATCTTGTCAGATAAGACCCAGACTATAAGAGGCAGACACATCAGCCATGAGAATTTCGAAAGGATCTCGTAGATGTTCCTTGAGGCCCCGGAAAACATCGATTGCCAGTAACTGAGGGTGTAAGTCAAAAGCACGGGGTCAAAATCCCTGTTCTGCCCCAGAATTCCCCTATTAATATGAGAGTTCAGCCAGATGGCCTTTCCTTCGTCCGTTATGTACTGTATATACTGCCCCGTAAGAAACTTCGTTTTCGTCTTGACGCTCTCAAACCTGTTAAGAAGAACGTTTGTGGCCGGAAGGGGACTCTGCGAACAGACAAATATTGTTTCATCGCCCGGCAATAATTTCACGTAAGGAAAAACCGCTATAAGTGAGTTTTTCAGGACCCTTATTATACCCGACAGGTGCCTTTCTACGTAGACAAGAGAGCCCGGCGTTTTTAAAGCCAGTATCCCATCTCTGGAAAGCCTTGCTTTAACAAGAGTGAAAAACTCAACCGTAAAAAATCTGTTCATCGAAAGAGTGACAGGGTAAGGCACGCCTATCAGTATGAGGTCATAGATTTTGTCATTGTTTACCAGAAAATCCCTGGGGTCAGACAGCACTATGTTAACACTTGGGCTGTGGGGATTATTTTTAATAATGCTCAAAACAGAGGGATCCTGCTCAACAACATCGATCGATTTCAGGCCAAAAGACGAGAGTGTTTCGGCATATTTGCCCGCGCCGCCTATTACGAGGGCATTCTCCGGATTTTTTGTGTAGAGGTACGCGAACCCGGCCAAACCCTCCTGGCTTGCTGTGTCAACGTCCGGCAGGCTCCTTATCACGACCCCGTCAAGGTTGATAAATTTTTCTTCCCCGTTAGAGACAACGGCGACCTGCCCGTAGTGGGAGTTGGACACATTTATGTTTTCAAATCCATGATAAAGGGAAGTTAGTGTTGACTGTTCCAGCCGGTTCGCGACATAGGGCATCGAAATAGCAAACATCACCGCGAAAGCCGCAACCGCAGCTTTGAGATTTTTTGTTTTTAAGAGGTTGACCACCGCCGCGAGACAGAGGATAGAAACCACGAGCACGGTACCGCTGGGGTTGATGAAACTCGTCAAAAAAAACGTGAACACGACCCCGCCTGCGAGATAGCCGAGCGACTCCGCGATATACACTTTCATGGACGGGAAAAGCGCTTCAGTCTTTTCGACGTACCTTGTGCCGAGACTGAACTGCGCCCCGGCCACAAAGCTGACGGGGACGAACACCAGCAGAGAATAATAATAAGTTCTGGCAAGCCCAATCGCCGAACCCGGAAAAACGTTGAAGAGCAGCCGGATATTCCTGACGAACACGAACTCGCCCAGGAACAGGACCGCCAGCAGATAAAAACTGGCGATCAACAGTTTTCTCTCCTCTAGTCTGGTGTTTGACAGATATTTGTTGGCCGCAAAGGCACCCAAAGCCACGCCGATGAGCCAATTTGAGAACATCAGACCGATCGTAAGCTCGTTACCGGAAAAAACAACTAGCATCTCTCTAAGGAGAATGGTCTGGCAAAGCACGGAGATAAAACCGGATAGGAAAAATACCATCGCGTTAACGGTAACAAATTATTTTACGTTGCGCAATGGCGAACGGGAAAGCCATGCGGCATGAATAAACTGGTGAAAACTGCTGTCATCTTGTTGTTTTGAACACGAGTCTTTTTGAGAACATTTTCTCGAACAGGTCTTTTTTGCGCTCGGCTCCCCACGTTTCTATTTCCGGCTCCGCGGACCCGGACGTCACGAGCCCGACCGTCACCCTGCTGTCCCTCACGATGCAACGGACGTCCTTTACAAGTCCCGAGTGAGACCTGTCCAGGCCGTCCGCGATGCGCAACAGAGCTGCGAGTTTCTCAACCCTGAGCCGGTCGTGGAAGTTCAGGTCCTTGAAACCCTCGTGCTTTGGTTTGGGTTGGCTTTTCCTGTGGTATCGGGCGACACAGGCCATTATCTCTTTTTCGTTCTCGGTAAAACCCTGCAGTTCCGAATTTCTTATAAGATAATAGGAATGCCTGTGGTGCTGTGAATGCGAGACGAACATGCCTATATCGTGAAGAGTCGCCGCATACTCCAGATATTCGCGGTCTGATTCCTCAAGGCCGTGAACGCCGTGCAATTGATCGAACAGACGCAGGGAGAGGAAAGCCGTGTTGCGGGCGTGTCTTTCATCGTAGTTAAAGTTCCTGGCGAGACTCAGGACGTTCTGGTGTTTTAAATTATTCAGATAACGATAACTCGACAGGCTGTGCTTTTTCTCGAGCGTGTCAAGAACCGTTCCCTCTCTGAGCGCGTATTCTGAAACCGTCATCTCACTGATGCCGAGCTCCTTAAAAACCTGCTCGAGGATCAGTATGCCGGCAACCGTGATGTCGGCACGCTCGGGATCTACCCCGGGAAGCCGGAGTATTTCCTTAATGTCGCCCAGCTTCTCTATTCTTTTAACTAGTCTTGAGAGGTCTTTTTTTGTGAAAATAAATCCGTTAAGTTTTTCATCGCCCGGACCACCAACCATTTTTCTTATCATCTGGGCCGAGTTCAGGATCGTGCCGGAC
>CAZSIW010000080.1:0-8194 GCA_964606755.1 uncultured Elusimicrobiales bacterium
GATCCCTAAAATGAAGATTGTCCGTGCAACAGCTCGAATCGGTTCAATGATATCTTCTACTAAATTCATGATTGTTTCCTCCTTTTTAAAGCTCTGTCTTTGTATCAGGCCGCGAAACGCTTTTTGAGACCAGTTTGAATCGGTTTCACAACCCTTGAGAAGGCACTCAGTTCACTTTAACAACGATGTTTTTCACCCATGATAATCTCCTCATCCCTATATACAATTTTGCTAAAAAAATGAAAATAGCTGGTAGTGACTTTTCTTGTCATGCCTTATACTTCATACGCGGTGATTGTCAATAAAACAAAAAAGTCATTTACTGATAATCTCAGCAAATGGCTTTCAAGTTCGAACGTCCTATGAGGGTGCAAGTTTCTATTGACAACAAAAAACACGAACTCTAGCGATAACCATAGGATACAGTCACACATAAATTTCCTGACGAAAATTTTGCGCGACCCCGGCTCGCGGTTCGAGCCTTTCGCTTCGCTCAAACTCGAACATCGCTCCGCCCTTCGAATCCTAACGCAATCAAAGCAGTTTGCTTGCTCTGCCATAAAGACAATAGCCCAAAATCATCTTTCGATGACTTTGGGCTAAAAATGCTCCATGGCTGTACGGCGTTCGCCTGCCCGCCGAAGTGGCGGGAACCTATTTTGGAGATGTTTCTACACAAAAATACTTTAAAACTACAAGGAATTGGCGATAATCATCTCAGCAGCCACTTGTAAATTGGAAGAACATTGATTATCTTATTTCCAATTTTTAGTTCTTCTTCCTGGTCACTCGTTAATATATAGCCTTCTTTCATTTTCAGTTCGTTCATTGCATCAACAAGAGCATCTATCTCCCGCGTCTTGGTTGCCTCTTTGGTCATATTGTCTGTAACCTGTATTAACATTTCTGGTTTATTCTTGGAACGAACGAGGAAATCAACTTCTTTGTCCTTAGAGGTTTTATAATAAAATACTTCCTTTCCATTTCTCTTCAGTTCAAGAAATATCAGATTCTCCAGATATTTACCTCTGTTCTTTGAAAACTGAAAAGCTATCGACTCAACAAGCCCATTATCTATACAATAACACTTCTTAGGGTAGTAGCCCTGCTGCTTGAGGGAATATGGAAATCGGCTAAGTGAAAATATCAAATAACTGTCTTCAAGATATCCGATATAACTCTTGACTGTATTAACACTGCCGAGCGAAAGCACATTTTTCAGATTGCCGGTACTGTATAGACCGCCTATGTTACTGAGCAGATACAACCCCAACTCTCTTAGAGTTTTTGTTTCTTTTATCTCATACCGTACCAGTATATCACGGTAAAGAATATCCTCATAAAGCCGCTTAAGCAGGGTCTGGTCTTTGTATTTCAGATATTCCGGCAAACCGCCGTGATGAAGATATTCATTGAAATGCCTTTTTATCTTCGCGCGTTCTGGAGCAGTAGTTAACGATATAGTTTTCTCGTTCTTAAAAGAGAGATATTCCTTAAACGAGAAAGGGAACAACTCCACCGCTACTGTCCTGCCAGTTAGCCGTGTTCCGAGTTCGCGGCTCAAGAGCGAAGCATTGGACCCCGTGACAAAGAACTTAAAACCTCTATCCTGCATGCGTCTTACAAAACTTTCCCAGTCAGGAACATTCTGTATTTCATCAAAGAAAAACACCTTCCTCTCTCCGAACAGTTCTATGAGAACCTCATAAAGACTGTTAAAATCTTCCGCTTTAAACTCAAGCAATCGTTCATCTTCAAAATTGAAATAATATGCTTTATTATCGTAATGTTCCTTAACTATTTGTGCGAAAAGCGTAGATTTGCCTGTTCTTCGTAATCCTGTTATCACCACGGTATGTGGAATTGACAGATATTTAAGAACAGGTTGCAGTTTTTCCCTTTCAACACCGGTGCCAAGCGTTTTGAGATCATTTGATTGTTCTGTAGCTATTTCTTTAAGAAGATCTTTGTTCACATGCCCTCATTATTAATCATTTATATTGACAAGTATAGTATATAATATTGTCATTGTCAATGACATATATCTATAAACTCAAACAGGCCCCGCTCGGTTATACCTACTACTACACTTTGAAGTATTATCCAATATATCGGAGATACGATTTGCAACATATAAAACAAAAAAAACCACTCATTCGCAATCGCATTATCTACGGCAAATGAGTGGTTTATCCACAAACATCAAACAAAAAACTCTTGCGGAAGGATCGGTCACAAGCAAATTCCCTGACGGAAATCTTGCTCATCGCTGCGCAATCCGGTGCATCCTCGCTCTGCAGCGGTACCCGTCGCTGATTTAAACAATCAAAAACACCGTGCGTTTACCAGAAATTGGCAATGATACTGTAAGACAGCTAAAACAACTGCAATTATTATGGCCTCTTCAGCGGTAAGGTGATAGTGAATGTTGACCCTTTGCCTTTTTTACTATTGACCTCAATTGTGCCGTTATGTAAACGGGCTATCTGCAGGCACACCGCCAGGCCAAGGCCCGTGCCTTTCGCCTTTGTTGAGAAAAACGGCCTGAACAACTTCTCCATATTTTCTTTGTCTATGCCTGTCCCATTGTCTTTTATTGACAATCTTAAGTGCTGCTTATCGGTTTTTCCGATAACCTCAATAACACCGTTCTCCGGTATCGCGTCATAGGCGTTGTCTATAATATTGGTTACCAGCTCTCTTATCTGAACTGGGTCCGCATCCATGGACACTTTTTTGAGCGGTTCGAACACCCCAACCACTCTGGTATTTTGTTTGATGTGTTTCTGCTTTTCAAGCTCCATGCACTCTTTTATAACGTCGTATATATGAACCGTGTCATAAGTGGGAAGTTTTGTGTTTGAGAATCTCAGCAGGTTGTTAATGATCGTCGAGCTCTCCGCGATTTTTTTTGTTATTGTATCGAAATGCCCCGCCAGCCCCGTATCGTGTGTTTTTCTTTGCAGGTTATATACCGCGGTATTAATAGCCGCCAGCGGGTTGCGAAGCTCGTGGGCCACGGTCGCGGCAATTTCCCCAAGGTCGGAGAGGCGTTTCAGGGCGTCCACCTCCTGCTGTGAATGAAGCAATGCGTCTGATCTTTCCTCCACGAGCCTTCTGAAAGTATCGTTGTCCCTTTTAAGGCTCTGCTCAGCCATTTTGATCCTTGTTATGTCCAGCATTGCAAGAAGGATCAATTTCTTTTTCTTCGATTCATCCAGTATCTGGCGAGCGTTTAACGAGATGGTCCGGTTACCTATCCCGGGGAAATCATGCGTTACTTCGTAATTATTGAAACTTGTTTTATCGGGAAGAATGTCCTCCAGCAGTTTCCTCAGCGCGGGGATATTCCACTGGCCGTTCCCGATCTTATAAATACGCTTGTTCTCCGTTTCGGATTTTATCACCCTGAAAGTCTTGTAGAAATTCGCGTTTGCCGATACAATATGCATATCTTTATCAAGCACAACGAGAGGCTCGTTCATTGTTTCGACTATGCCCTGAGAATAGTCAAGAGACCTGCGCAAATCTTCCTGTATCTGCCTGAGGGCAGTAATATCAATGAAAGTCACTACTGCACCGTCGTTCCTGTTGTCAGGACCAACATATGGGCTTATACGCACTGAATACCAGCGGCCGCGAATATCCACGGCCTCACGTTCTGTTGTCTTTGAGTTCCTTATAACGCTGTTGACCAGCTTTTCAAGATCCGGCATATCGACCTTCAGCTTTATCTGGGAAACAGGCCTCCCCACATCAGACTGGACGACATTCATCACATTTTTTGTCAGCGGCGTCAGGCGGCGTATCCGCAGGTTTTTGTCCAGTATAACAACCGGAAGGCTGATATTTGTTATCAGGTTGCTGAGGTCGCTGTTCGTCTGGATCAGCTCCAGGTTCCTGTTTTGAAGTTCCTCGTTGAGCGTAACAAGCTCTTCGTTCGTCGATTCCAGCTCTTCCTTGCCGGTCTCGATTTCCTCGTTTAGGGTCTGCAACTCCTCGTTGCTGGACTGGACCTCCTCGATGGCGGCCCTCAGCTCTTCGTTGTTGTTTTCTTTTTCGGCAATAACGGAATGCAGGAAGGTTTTTGTTGAACGGAGCTCCTGTCTCATCCTGTTTATTTCTTTCACGTTGACGGCTTTGCCCGGCACGGCGCCGATACCGGAGTCGTTTTCGGGAACATTTTGCGCCTGCTCGAACATTATCAGGGAATAATCTTCGTTTTCTATCCTGGCAGGGGTAACCTCAAAATCAATTGCGTAATACTTATTGAGGAACTTTATCTGAATATCTTCTTTGCTTATGGATCTGCTTTCTCGTTTTGCCTTGTGTATCACCTCATACAACTCGATCTTGAGCTCATCGCGCACGATATTTAGGATATTCAAACTCGCCTTGCCCGGCGTCATTTTTATATATAGGCTGGTGTCTCCGCGGGTCTGCACCACTTCCAGCGCCTCGTTCACCAAAACCCCGGCAGGCCTGTATTTCGAAAGGAAAAGCTCGTCCACCTCACGCTCGAACCCGGCATGTTTTTCCAAAGGTTTAGCCATATTGTCGGTCCTTTTATTCATATTATCTATCCATCCTGACACATCATTTTTTTCCAAATGAGCGTCCGTTTCAATTTCCAGCCGGGCCTTCTTTGCCGATGACACCTTTGAATAGATTTTGTGCCGGTCATCAACCAGATGGAACAAATCCGGAAAGGCGCCAAGAGATTCGGATTGCCCCAGAATTATAAAACCCCCGGGTTTTAAGGCGTATAACAGCATATTGATAACTTTTTTTTGAAGGAACGGCTCAAGATAGATCATCACGTTCCTGAAACTGACTATATCCATTTTGCTAAGAGGCGGGTCTTTTATCACGTTGTGCCTGGCAAAAACGCAGAAATCCCTGATATTTTTGTTTATCCTGTAATTATCCACCCCTGCTTTTGTGAAATACCTCTCAAGATAACTGTGCGGCACGCCGCTGACAGCGGCTTTCGGATAAACCCCTGAACGCGCCCTGCTTATAAGCGCGTCATTCAGGTCCGTCCCGAACACCTGAACCGGAATTTTCAGTCGCATCTCTTCCAGGAAATCATAAATAGTTATAGCGAGAGAGTAAACCTCCTGCCCGGTTGAACAGCCCGGAACCCATACCCTGACGGGTTCTTTCGCGGACCTGTTTTTTACCAGCAGAGAAAGAATCTTTTTTCTAAGAGCCGTAAACGACGCGGGGTCGCGGAAAAACGAGGTGACGGATATCAGAAGGTCTTTGTATAAAGTGTCTAATTCCGATGGATCGGATTTGAGTTTTTCATAATAAAACTTATAATTGCTCAATTTGTAATACGACATCCTGCGTTCGAGCCTGCGCGAAATGGTGGTGCGCCTGTAGTGAGTAAAATCCACCCCGGTTTTGGTTTTTAACAGCTCAAATATATTCGCGAGATAATCCGCGCTCTTCTCTGATCTTATTGGCGGGATTTGCCTTGATGTTTTAGAAGGGTTCTTGCTGACGCCATACAGTTTTGCGGCGATATCCTTAGGCGACAGAACAAAATCCACGGCGCCTGTTTTGACGGCGTTATAAGGCATGGTATAGTACGCGGCCGTATCTTCGTTCTGCGCGAACGTTATTCCACCGCCTGTCTTGACAGCTTTGGTGCCCTCGGACCCGTCAGCGCCGGTGCCGGAAAGAATAACACTTATGGCTTTTTCCTTTTTTTCGTTTGCCAGCGAAATAAGGAAACTGTTTATCGGCAGATGCTTTTCACTGAACCGCCTGCCGCGCTTTGTAATCCTTAGTTTATTTTTGGATATAGAAATATTTGCGTTTGGGGGGATCACATAGATGTGGTTCTTTTCTATTGCTATATCGTTTGTTGCCTCGACTATACTGAGGCTTGTTTGTCTTGAAAGGATGTCGGCCAGCATGCTTTTGTGTTTCGGCTCTAAATGCTGCACCAGAACAAAGGCCATTTCTATATTTTTAGGCAGGTTTTGGACGAGTTGTGTTAAGGCCTCCAGCCCGCCGGCGGAAGCGCCAATTCCAGCTATATAGAAAGGTTTAGCCGTTGGTTGGTTGGTTGGTTGGTTGGGGGTAGTTCATTTTTATTCATTTTATTTTAATATTTTTTGTGTAGCTGTCCAAATTAGGTGTCATACCCCGACTTGATCGGGGTATCCAGCGGTTAATGCTTTCGTCGATATGGATTGCCCGGTCAAGCCGGGCAATGACAACCATTGCTATTTCAAATCTCAAAAAGCTGATTCAACGGAACATGCTTTCAATTGGGACACATATGTATTTTTGTGTGAATAAATTCGATCTTCTATTGTTGGAGAAAATATTAGCATATATTGGAGGCAACAGCATAGACATTTTCTCCACCGTTTGTTGATCTTTATCGTATCCTTCGCCATATGGAAGATAACTCTTCCGGCTTGAAGACAAAAGGCCGTCCTCTTACAATCGTTATATAAAAAAACACATTCTAAGTCAGTTAGAAACTTTATTTCTACTAAAACGAATATTGGCTGCAATTACTTTTTTGGGGGAACCCATGCCAATACGGGTATAAAGATTCGAGTCATTTGTTATAATTTCTGTTTTCTTCACAACACAATTTTACTTCATTTGATGAAGAATATCAAACAAAAAAGCTATTTACTGATATTATCAGCAAATAGCTCTCAGGTTCGAACGTTCAATGAGGATCAAAGATCATCGTCGCCGATAAAATATGAACTCCGGCGGCTGGAATTTCTTGCAGGCCGCCCCTCGCGGTCCTCGCCTTTCGGGCTTTACCCTCAAACTCGGACATCGCTGCGGTCTTCGAATCCAGCCGCAGGGCAAGCAGCTGCCCTGCTCCGCCAGAGCAACAAAAAACCCGCCAACAACTCAAAAGAGATGACAGCGGGTTTTTATAAAAGACACTCCCCCGGCTGGACGACGTTCGAACCTGGTTTGGGGAGATCGCAGATCAAAAACGCTTTGATTTTACAAGGAATTGGTAACTTCGTGGATTATAGTTTGCCTTATCGCTGACATCCAAATTCGATTGATGTTATGCAGGTATGATTAATTTGGTTGCGAAGTTCTTGCACTTGCGGCACTACTGATTTCTGTCACCTTTGCCTGAATATCTGAAAGTTCTGGGACTCTTTTGGAATTCTTGCCCTGCAATATTTCTTTATACTTGCGCAAATGCTCTATTATCTCCGTGACGTTGTTTTCATGCTCGAGAATCTCGCTAGCCTCAAGAAGCCTTGCCTTCGCTTTGGCTTCCTTTTCATCATAGGAGAGCGTTGCGATCTGCATGGGACCGTTGATGCCACCCGGATTCAGCATGATAGTATGCTGTAGCGCCCAAGTAACGTAGAAAATACCTTCGTTAAGCAAAGGCATGCTGTTTCCCCAAAAGACATTTCTCAACAAGCCTAGGAATGGGTCGGCGATACCCTGTCCGCTTCCCATAGAGACATACCACACTTCCTTTGTTTTAAATTCCGGCTGCATATCATTAGTGCCAAATTCACACAGGTGAAACTCTTTGGATTTCACTGGAAAAGCAAGAAGAGCTCCGAATTGACCTGTTGGGGTACGAGTAGAAGCGAAATCCTGAACGCTGAGAGCTGAAATCTCTCTTCCTATGTCAATATATGTCTTCTTGTCGTAACGTTTTTCTTTCCAGTATCTTTCCACATGAGCTTGAAAACGCTGACCCAGTCCTACCTGGCCCGTCCCAGCCCACATAACATTATCGTTTACCAGACGCACTTTTTTCGAGGTTTGTTCAATAGTTCTGATCTGACCAGCACTAAAAGTCGTAGAACTATCAGACCCTATAACCACCCCATCAGCGCAGAGAAGACCAACCAGTATAGTCATCTATTTTCCCCGGAACACACTATTTTTCTTCATCTCAGGATATTCATTGTAAATCGTAGAAACCAATTCCGCAAAAGACAGTGACCTGACAAATTCTGAGAGTTTGCCCATATATTCGCTTATCTTGGGATCAAGATTTTCAAGCAACTTTTCTCCCGCCTGCTGTCCAGCAGAGGTAAGCCTGAATTTTTTTATACCAGCAGTCACGCTAGGCAAAATGTTTACTTCCCCGCTGCTGTCAAATTCATCCATAAGCTGGTATATCTCTATGGAAAAAGGCCCATAATCATACGGTACAAAACTGAAATGA
>CAZSIW010000081.1:0-8185 GCA_964606755.1 uncultured Elusimicrobiales bacterium
TCAAAACGGTTTTTCATCCAGCCGGCAACAGCTTTTCTGAACCGCGGCATGCCCTTGGCCTGCGGATACCTGTGTGTATTCGGGTGGTTTTTTATCGAATCTATCAGCCGTTCCACAGCGCAGGCCGGCGTGGGAAGGTCCGGATTTCCCATGCCGAGATCTATAACATCGAGTTTTTTTGCGTATGCCTCAGCTTTCAGGCCGTTTATCCGCGCGAACAGATAAGGCGGCAAAGTGTCTAGCTTGGAAGACTGCTGAAGTTTTTTGACCATATAATCTCCGATTAAGCTTTCAGTCGTCAGCTATCAGTCTTCAGTTCCAAACTGGCTGGTCTTTGTGCCTTTTGCTGAAGACTGACGACTGAAAGCTGATAGCTTATAATTCAAAATCTGTTTTCCTGACCGGCCTTTCTACGTATTCAGGCAACTGGGAAGCATATTTTCTCAGCGCGAGAAACATTCCTATGCACGCAAAGCCGTATGTTATCTCAAAACCGGACCAGGTGAACCACTGGCTCCTGGATATGAAATCCCATTTGTGCGGTGAAAAATAGTTCGCTTCCGGTTCGCCCAGGAATGAGTCATAAAAGCCCTTTATCACAACTACTAGGCCCCATACAAAAAAAATCCAGCTGGCGCATAGCACCAGCCCTCTGACCTTTATCTTTTCCATATATTAAGATTGGTTGATTACTGAATGAGTTTTCTTAAAGTCGTCGTAGGCTTAAAAGAAACTTTTTTGCCTTCGGGAACAGGGATTATCTCGCCTGTCTTAGGGTTACGTCCCTGACGCGCTTTTCTTGCTTTTGTCCTGAAAGAGCCTAAACCCGACAAGGAAATCACCTCAGCGCTCTTCAACCCGTTTTGTATAACTTTTACGAGTGATTTCAAAGCACGGTTTGCATCGCCTTGAGTTAATCCCGCCATATCGGCGACCTGTCTTACAACATCAGGTTTCTTCATTAAAACCCTCCCCCGCCTTCCGGCGCGCCCCGTTGAACGAGGCTAAAACAATCATTAACAAAATTTGTTGC
Organism: uncultured Elusimicrobiales bacterium; assembly: GCA_964606755.1. GTDB lineage: Bacteria > Elusimicrobiota > Endomicrobiia > Endomicrobiales > CAZSIW01 > CAZSIW01. Next base: position 1,034 of record CAZSIW010000081.1, read on the forward strand.
AATAACAACGAATTTTATTAAAATCCAAAGATACATTAGAAATATAATATAAATTTCAACAAATGTCAAGCCCTATTTGACAATTTTGTTGAATCTATAAGTATAAAATGGTAAAATCTATAACTAACGCCTGAGAAAGGCAAATAATGAAAAAAACAATCGGAAACAGGCTCAACATCTATATAATTCTTTTTGCTTTGCCGCTACTGGTCTATTTAAAAACGGTTTTTTTCAATTTTACTTACCTTGACGACAATACTCTTATACTGGACAACAATTACTTCATAAGCAATTTATCGAATATAATAAAGGCCTTTAAATCCAACGTTTTCTTAAGCTCAACCGATGCCTATTACAGGCCCGTTTTCACTCTTTCTCTCATGCTTGACGCTCAATTCAATCCGTTATCGCCTTTATATTACCACATCACGAACGTCGTGATACATATTATTAATGTATGCCTGGTGTTCGGCCTGCTGAGAACTCTGGGCAAAGACAATACGATTTCTCTTATATTTTCATGTCTTTTTGCCGTACACCCAGCGCTTTCCCAGGCAGTGGCATGGATACCCGGCAGGAACGACTCGCTTATGGCGATGTTCACGCTGCTTTCCTTCATTTTCTGGCTGAAAAACCTGAAACAACCCAGGCCTGTATATTTAGGCGGGCACATACTGTTTTTTGCCCTTGCCATTTTTACCAAAGAGTCCGCCCTGGCGCTTGTCCCGCTGATAATTCTCTACACTTTGCTGATAAAAGACCTTGCGCGCCCAAAACGATTGTTGGCTCCGCTTATATTGTGGCTATCGGTGATCACTGTTTTCTTTCACCTGCGCTCTCTGGCGTTCAATAATCCCCTGACCATGCCGATCCACAAAATGCTGCGCGTCGGCATAAGCAGATCACCCGAATTGCTTATCTATGCGGGCAAGCTGTTTTTCCCCATAAATTTATCCGTACTGCCATACCTTCAAAACCAGACCTATCTGTGGGGGATCCTCACGCTTGCGGCCGCCGTTCTCCTGTTGCTGCTCGCAGAAAGGAAACAGTTTAACCTGATAGTTTTTGGCATCGCCTGGTATCTGCTTTTCCTTCTGCCTTCCTTTATCAACTTTAACGCGAAAAGCTATTATTTGATGGAACACAGGAATTATCTTCCCTCCATAGGCCTTATACTTGTTCTTATTGAAATGTCTCCGGTGACGCGCCTGTTATCGTTCTCATACGCGGCGCCGCTGTTGATACTGCCTTTTATTTTCCTGAACCTGCAGCACACGGAGAATTTCAGGGACAGGCTGGTTTTCTGGCAAAACGCGGTCAAAACATCGCCGTCGTGCGCTTTCGCGCACCAGAACGCGGGCGCGATGTATTACCTTGACACAAGGATGGATGACGCAAAAAAAGAGTTCTCTAAAGCGCTTGAGCTTAACCCCGATGAACCCATGGCTCACAACAATCTCGGACTTATATACGCCGGCAAAAAGATGTTTCCCGAAGCTGAAACCGAGTATTTGCAGGAGATCAAGATAAACCCCGGATACGACAACGTCTACTACAACCTTGGGCTTTTGTATTATAATGAAAAGAGGTTTGAGGAAGCGGAAAAGGCCTGGCTTAAGTCCGTTCAGATAAACAGGAATTTTATGCTGCCAGTCCAAGCGCTCGCGGTTTACTATTTTGGCAGGAAAGATTACAAGGAAAGCTATTTATACGCAAAACAACTGAAAGAAAAAGGCATTACCATACACCCTGTCCTGGAAGATCTTATAATAAGATTTGAAGCTTCGAGCAGTCGGTAGTTTACTTTTTTGAAAACGCCTCGTAAACAACTGTCGCGGCGTTCCTGCCTTGGCAAATGGCCCTGACAACGAGCGATGCGCCTATATCGGCATCTCCTGCCGCGTATACGTTCTTTGCGGTGGTCTTGTATTTCCCATCTGTCTTGATGTTCCCTCTCTCATCGGTCTCAACACCGAGGTCTTTGAGCAATTTCGAATGCTCCACGTGCACAAAACCCATCGCCAGAAGCACAAGCTCAGCGTCAAGATGGAAATCGCTTCCTTTTACTTCAACCGGTGACGGCCGCTGGCCGGGCGCTGACGCCTTCCACTCAACCCTCACGCAATGCACTTTCTTAAGTTTGCCCTTTTCGCCGACAAACTCTTTGGTGTTTATTGACCAGTCCCTGCTGACACCCTCTTCGTGCGATGAAGAGGTCCTTAAAATGATGGGCCATTCCGGCCATACAGGGTTTCTTGACTCCGCCCATTCCCTGGGTTTTGGCATTATCTCGAACTGGGAGACTTTCCTGGCCCCCTGCCGGTTGGCTGTGCCTACACAATCTGAGCCAGTATCACCACCGCCTATCACAAGGACATTTTTATTTTTTGCGTTGATTATATCACTCTTTTTGAGATCCCCGCAAACGTATTTGTTCGATTGTGTCAGATATTCCATCGCGAAATACACACCCTCAAGCTCTCTGCCCGGAATTTTGAGGTCCCTGGGCTCGCCCGCGCCTACGGTAAGGAGCACCGCGTCAAAAGATTTTTTCAGGCTCTTCGCGGACAGTTTATCTCCGACTTTCGCGTTTGTCTTGAACTTGATCCCTGTCGCCTTCATCATGGCCACGCGCCTGTCAAGAACCCATTTTTCAAGTTTAAAATCCGGGATGCCGAACCTCAGTATACCGCCTATCTTGTTCGAACGCTCGAAAACCGTTACATCGAACCCTTTTTCCCTCAACACTATGGCGGAGGCAAGGCCGGACGGACCGGAGCCAATCACGGCGACTTTTTTCTTAAGCGCCTGTTTCGGGAGCCTCGGTTTGACCCAGCCGTTCTTGAAAGCCTTTTCTATCACGGCAAGTTCTATCTGTTTTATGGTGACGGGAGCGTTATTTATCGAAAGCGTGCAGGACGACTCGCACGTCGCCGGGCACACCCTGCCGGTAAGTTCAGGCAGGGGGTTCGTTTTCTCGATCCTTCTGAACGCCTCTTCGCATTTGCCCTTCGAAACGAGGTCGTTCCACTCGGGTATAAGGTTGGACGCGGGACATCCCACGCAGTGGCAGAACGGCACACCGCAATCCATGCAGCGAGACGCCTGCTCCATTATCTCTTCATCCGAGAGATACTCGGAGACATCTTTATAGTCTTTCAGCCTCTGTTTTATCGGCCTGTAATGCGCGACCTTGCGCTCGATCTCAAGAAATCCAGTTGGTTTGCCCATATGTCCTCACTTCGTTCGGAATTTGAGATTTGAGATCTCAAATTTCAAATTTATTTATTACTGACTTCTTCCGTCATCGTCACCAGTTCTGACTTCTCTGAAGTGGTTTTCTTTATTCTTTCAAGAGCTTTTTTATAATCTATCGGGAACACCTTGACGAACTTCGGCATCATCTCGTCCCAGTGCTCCAGTATGTGTTTGGCGTGTACGCTCCCGGTGTACTGCACGTGTTTGTTTATGACATTTCTCAAAAACTCTATGTCCGATTCCTCAACGACCGGCTCAAGGTCCACCATCTCGAGGTTGCACTTGGTGTCGAAAAGCTGGCTCTCGTCAAGGACGTAGGCTATGCCGCCCGACATCCCGGCCGCGAAATTGACGCCGGTGTTGCCCAGCACCACTACCCGCCCGCCAGTCATGTACTCGCACCCGTGGTCGCCAACGCCTTCCACGACCGCTGTAGCTCCGGAATTCCTGACAGCGAACCGCTCGCCCGCCATGCCGTGTATAAAAACCTCGCCGGCTGTCGCGCCGAAAAGGTTGACGTTGCCCGTTACTATATTGTTGTGCGCCACTACCGTTGTCTTTTTGTTCGGATAAATTATTATCCGCCCGCCCGACAACCCCTTGCCGAGGTAATCGTTCGCGTCACCCTCGAGGTTAAGAGTGATACCTTTTATGAGGAACGCCCCGAAACTCTGGCCCGCGACGCCTTTGAAGTCACAGTGGATGGTGTCGTCCGGCAACCCCGCCGAGCCGTAGCGCTTCGCAACAGCCGCGCTCAGATGCGCGCCTATTGTCCTGTTGGAGTTCCTTATGTCTTTGGATATTTTTACCGGCTCTCTGTTCTCTATGGCTTTCTGCGAAAGTTTTATAAGCTCCGCGTCAAGCGATTGGGACAGGTCCACGCCCTGGGTTTTCACACAGTGGTATTTTTCCCCGTTAGTGAGCCCGGGTTTAACGAACATCTTTGAAAAATCAAGGCCCTTTGCTTTCCAGTGCTCCAGGGCTTCGTTGACTTCCAGCCTGTCCACCTGGCCAACCATGTCCTCGAACTTCCTGAAACCCAGCTGGGCCATATACTCTCTTACTTCTTCGGCTATGAACTTCATGAAATTAATAACGTGTTCAGGTTTTCCCGCAAAACGTTTTCTCAAGCGTTCATCCTGCGTGGCCACTCCCACCGGGCAGGTATTCAGGTGGCATTTTCTCATCATCACACAACCCATGGTAATTAAAGAGACCGTGCCGAAACCGAACTCTTCGGCTCCGAGAAGCGCCGCTATAACGACGTCCCTGCCTGTCCTCAACTGGCCATCTGTCTGGACCCGGATCTTGCTCCTGAGGTTGTTTAAAACAAGGGTCTGCTGAGTTTCGGCGACGCCGACTTCCCACGGCATACCCGCGCTTTTTACCGAAGACCAGGGCGACGCCCCAGTCCCGCCGTCACCGCCGGAGATAAGCACCATGTCGGCTTTGCCTTTGGCGACACCGGCCGCGACAGTGCCGACCCCAACCTCGCTGACGAGTTTAACGGAGACCCTCGCGTCGTTGTTTGCGTTCTTTAAGTCGAATATGAGCTGTGCCAGGTCTTCTATTGAATAAATATCGTGGTGCGGCGGCGGCGATATGAGCATAACGCCGGGCGTCGAGTTCCTGACCTTCGCGATGACCTCGTTGACCTTGTGGCCGGGCAGTTGTCCGCCCTCGCCGGGTTTCGCGCCCTGGGCCATCTTTATTTGCAGTTCCTTCGAGTTGACCAGATAATTTATCGTAACGCCGAACCGTCCGCTGGCGACCTGTTTTACCTTGCTCATGGCGGAGTCGCCGTTGGGAAGGGGTTTGTACCTGGCCTCGTCCTCTCCGCCCTCACCCGAGTTGGACTGCGCACCTATGCGGTTCATGGCTATGGCCATCGTCTCGTGCGCTTCTTTCGAAATGCTTCCGAAAGACATAGCGGACGTTACGAACCTTTTGACTATCGAGTCCACGCTTTCCACTTCTTCAATAGGTACAGGCTTCGACTGCTTAAATTTAAAAAGGCCTCTCAGCGTACAGAGGTTCTTGGCTTCACCGTTAAGCAGGCCCGAATACTGCTTGAACAGCTTATAACTGCCTTCCCTTACGGCTTTCTGCACAGTGATTATTACCTCGGGCGTAAGCAGGTGTTTTTCGGAGTCGCGCCGGAAATGGTAGTGGCCGCCGGAATCAAGCATATGCCTGTCGGCATCCTTTCTTATGAACCCCTCATAGTGCCTCGCCAGAGTCTCTTTGGCTATCACGTCAAGGCCTACTCCGCCGACCTTGGAGGCGACACCGGGGAAATATTTTTTTACGAAATCCGAGTTAAGGCCTACAGCCTCGAATATCTGTGCGCCCTTGTAGCTTCTTATCGTAGAAACACCCATCTTCGACATCACCTTCAGCAACCCCTTCTTCAAAGCGATGATATAATTGTTTATGGCCGTCTCGAGCGTCATCTTCGGGAACTTGCCGTTCTTGTGCATGGAGGCCAGCACCTCGAAAGCGAGGTAAGGGTTTATCGCGCTCGCCCCGAAACCTACCAGCGTCGCGTAGTCCATTATGTCGCGCGTATCGCCTGTCTCAACGACAAGCCCGGCAAGATGCCTCTTGCCTTTCTTGATGAGGTAATTGTTCACGCACGATGTTGCGAGCAGCGCCGGTATGGGCGCGAGGCTCTCGCTCACACCCTTGTCGCTCATTACTATCACGGCGTAACCGTTGTCGATCTTTCCCTCGGCGTCCTTGCACAGCCTGTCCAGCGCCCTCTCCATTCCAGCCACTCCGCTTTTCGCGCTGAAAAGCATGGACAGGGTAACCGATTTGAAATCCGCGAGGTTGATATTTTTTATTTTTTCCATGTCTTCGTTGGTAAGTATCGGATGGGTGAGTTTAAGCTGCCTGCAGTGCTGGGCAGTTTCATCCAGGAGGTTCCTCTCGCGGCCTATGAAACTCATGAGGGACATCACGAGGTTTTCCCTGTAGGGGTCTATCGGCGGGTTCGTGACCTGGGCAAAAAGCTGTTTGAAATACCTGTATATGCGCTGGGGCCTGTCCGACAACACACTGAGGGCTTCGTCGTCGCCCATCGAGCCTATAGGCTCCTGGGCGGTGTCGGCCATGGGCGCCATTATCATGTTCTGGTCTTCCAGCGTGTAGCCGAAAGTTATCTCTTTGGATATCAGCGAGTTTTCGTCTACCTCGACCGGCCCGGGGAGCTGGTACATGCCCTTGAGCTCGATCTTATTTTCCTCAAGCCATCGCCTGTAAAGTTTCTGCCTTGATATGGAGGCCTTTATGTCGTTGTCACGCCAGACCCTTCCGATCTTTGTGTCTATAAGAAGCATCTTGCCCGGGGCGAGACGGCCTTTCTCGAGCACGTCTTCCGGCTCGATGTCAAGCACACCCATCTCAGAGGCAAGCACTACCTTGCCGCTTTTTGTTATCGTATACCTCGCCGGCCTCAGGCCGTTCCTGTCCAGCAGAGCCCCTATTTTTATACCGTCGGTGAACGCTATCGCCGCGGGCCCATCCCACGGCTCCATTACGGCCGCGTGGTACTCGTAAAACGACCTCTTGTCCGCGCTCATGTGGAACTTGACGCCGAACGCCTCCGGCACCATCATCATCGCCGCGTGCTCGATGTCCCTGCCGGCCGAGCTCAACAGTTCAAGCACGTTGTCGAACATGGCTGAGTCCGATCCGCCCTCCATTATGACGGGCGCAAGTTTTTTTATATCTTTTCCGAACAGCGGCGACTCGAGAGTGGACTCTCTAGCCCGCATCGCGTTGGTGTTGCCCTTCAAAGTGTTTATCTCTCCGTTGTGAGCCATGTAGCGGAACGGCTGTGCCAGCGGCCACGACGGAAAAGTGTTGGTGCTGTAACGCTGGTGGACCAGG
>CAZSIW010000082.1:0-8164 GCA_964606755.1 uncultured Elusimicrobiales bacterium
CATAAATGGTGACTGGCTTCGCCAAATGTATTAATTTTTTGCGTCATATTGTATCGTTTGTCAAAAACTTGCCAAGTTGTGCAGAGTGCCGAGCTTATTTTATAATGCGTATGGTACCGTCCTTGCGGGCCGGGATGTTTGATGCTTTGCCGATATAGCCTACCGCGGCGGCGGAACAGATGACGTGTTCTTTGGGGATTCCCAGCTCGAAAAGGTAGTTGCGCAGTCCCGTGTCATTGCGCAGCCAGTGCAGATGGTTGATGTAACAGCTGCCCAAGCCCAGCGACTGCGCCGCTAAAAATATGTTTTCAAGAGCGAGCGCGCAGTCTGCCATGGCGTTCGCGTAATTGGGCTTGTTAGAAGCGATGATGAGAGTAGGAGCGTGGTAGAAAAAATGAGCGTCTTCTTTTTTTGCGTACGCTTTGGCTTCGCGTTTGCCGGGGTAGTCGTCATCTGGGGTCCAGTGTTGATACCCCTCGCGCAGCAATGCGTTGATCTTTGCGAGGGCATCTTTGTTCTGGATTGCGGTGAACAGCCAGCTTTGATTGTTGCCTCCGCTGGGCGCCCATATAGCGGCATCAAGCAATGTTTCTAAATGTTCCCGCTCGATCTGTTTTTCCTGAAAATTGCGCGTGCTTCTGCGGGCGTGAATGCAGTCAAGTATTTCATTACGGATCACAGCAAACCCTCCTTGTTACAACCAGCAGATATACGGTTATACACATAACGAATCGGTGTTTGGCTGAACTAATGAACCCGCTGCGAGCCCATTTTTTGTTCCTTTTTGTCATTCCACGGCTTGACCGGGGAATCCAGGTTCTACGATGAAATATTTTTGGATCTCCGGGTCAAGCCCGAAGATGACAGAAAAAAGAGTTCGACAGCAGGCTCCTTATTTCGCTCCCGCTTTTTTCAGTATTTCGATCAGGGCGGCATATTGCCCTTCCGTTGCTCTTTGCAGCGCGGTGGCGCCTGATCTGTCTTTCGCGTTAACGTCCGCGCCGGCGTCTATCAGGAGCTGGGCCATATCCAGCTTAAAGTATATGACCGCCTGCATCAGGGCGGTTTTGCCGTTCTCATCCTTCGCGTTGACATCCGTTTTCGCGGAAAGCAAAAGCTTCGTTATCCCGGCCTCGCGGGAACGCATCGCCCTTATCAGGATGGTTCTGCCGCGCTCGTCCCGCGCGTTGACGTCGCCGCCGTCCCTGACATACGCGGACACGATGTCCATGTCGCCTTTCTCGGCGGCATCGAACACCACGCGTCCCAGGTGCTTGCGGGCGTACCCGTCCAGCAGGTCAAGCTCGACAGGTTCAAGGTCCTTCATGCAAAAGTACTTAACATGCGCTTTCCTGGGAACATAAAACACCAGCGTTTCCGGCCCCCTTATCGCTTCCGCCTGCGGGCCTATGTGTAATGTGTATGCCACGCTAAGGGCCGATGTGCTGTTACTCAAACGGTATTGCGCGCCTGCGTCATCCGTAAGGCACGCATCCGCAACGGGAAAAGCAAACTGGATATCTTCCGGGATAACCCTGTTATTTTCATCTATTGAACCGGCGACTCTTACGTAAAATTGTATCTCTATTTTGTCCTGCTTGTCATTAAGGCTGGATAGGTCCAGCCCGGTAATATATATGTCATAATCATGGTTGTTTGTATCAATACCGTGCGTGCTTGTAAATTGGTATTTCATCAGCATGTCGCTGACAGGCACACTGGCACAGCCGGACAGCGTCAGCGCAGCGCATACACCCCCAAAAAACACGACAAAAACCATGCTTTTCATAGTAACATCCCATTGCAGATGAGGTTTGCACAACAAACCACAAAAACAGCGCTCACCTGCTCGTTTTCATACTCAGTATATCATTTAAAATTAAATACGTTTAACTTCCGCTACACCTTTCCGCTCGAGGCTTCCGCTTGAGGCCCCTAAACCGTGCGCCTGGCGCTCCGCTGAAGCTTCCGCTTTAACACACGCTCGCGTATCCGCTGGCATGTGCGCTGACGCCCCTACGTCTTGCCGCTTTTCCTTCCGCTTGAGGCTTCCGCTCAAGGCATCGTTGGACACAGCAAAACTATACGCTGCGGGCTTCATCGGGCCATCCGCTCGCAACGCCGCTGGAGCTTCCGCTTTGACCCAACAAATCATCACCCGAAAAATGAATGGCCCCCGTGGTATGCCATCAAAAGCGGCCTTTTTTCTCTATTCTCTATCCCCTTTTCTCTGCCGTTATTGTCCCAGCTTTTTATTGATAGCTGCAACCACCCTCTGCGCTAGCTGTTTCTCGGCTGTCAGCTTTGCCTTTTCGGGGTCGCTGATGCCGGGCTTTGCGAGCTGTTGCTCCTTGATCGCTACGCTGTCTATAAACTGCGCCATCAGCGCCGGCAGGGCCATAACCGGTATGCCGCCGTTCTCTATGTTTTGAATTGTCGCGTTTACAACCTGTTCCGCTGCCGCGTCGTTCGCCTGCTGTGCCGCCGGTTGAACCGGGGCATTTGGCTTACCGCTCTTGTTGGCTGTCACGGAACCCTTTTTCCTTGTTTTTTTGCTCCTGCCCACCAGCAGGCAGAACTTATTATTCCCGAGGTCCTTTATCGAACATGTTGTATGCTTGCACCCGCACAGCCTCATCTGTTTTCTCAGCTGATCTACATCATTTTTTGCCTCATCCGCTGTGGTTGCCGTTGTCGCCACCCTGGCCAGCTTGCCTTTGTTCTCTTTCAGGCTCAGGCTCTTCATCACCTCATCTATCACCGGCTTTAGCGGGACAACGATCTCCCTGGTCTTTTTAACCGGCTCCTCAACACCGTCAAACCGCATTTCGCTCATCTTATCCCCCTTTGATGAATTATGTTATAAAAACAAAAACCGCAACACGGGCCACGCCCGCCTGCGGTTAAAATTCTTTTCTGGTTTGGAGATTTGACCATGCGCACATCGCCCCCCAGTTTTTGTTAATTCAAATAATACTACTATTTATCACAAATTTCAAATAGAGATCGTTGAAAATACCAACGCTCTCTGATTACACAGATTATAAACCAGATTACACCGATTTCATTAAGTTGGTTTGCCTTAGTCTGTGTAATCGCAGTTAGTAATCCGTGTAATCAGGGCCCGATGGGCCCAAATAAAAACCCCGTAAGAAACATGCTGGAACTAAATTCCGCACATATCTCTTACGGGGCAAGACACCAAAAACGTCAGTAGCTTATTTCTTTTTCTTTTTTGCAGCTTTCTTTTTCGCCATTACTTTCACCTCCCTTGTTTTAAGGCATGATGTAACGGCTACTTCAGCGCATTTTTTCGGCCCGCGGATTGCCGCGCTATTTTATTCCGGCCGCGGGCCCCGCCGAAAAAAGCGGCGGGTATATAAAGCATAGTCAATTTATTTCAAAGTTGCAAGCACTGTGTTTTTCATAAGCATGGCGATGGTCATTTTTCCGACGCCGCCGGGCACGGGGGTGATGTGGCCCGCGACGGTTTTCGCCGATTCGAAATCGACGTCCCCGACGAGGCCTTTCTCAGTCCTGTTTATTCCCACGTCTATGACCACCGCGCCTTTTTTCACGAAAGCGGCTGTCACGAAATTCGGTTTGCCTATCGCCGCGACGAGGATGTCCGCGGCGGAACACAGCTGTTCGAGGTTTTTTGTTTTGGAGTGCGCCACCGTCACGGTGGCGTTGTTGGCCAGCAGGAGCATCGCGATCGGTTTGCCCACGAGGTTCGAGCGTCCGATGACTACCGCGTTTTTCCCGGCTATTTCAAGGTTGGATTTTTTCATTATCTCGATGATGCCCGACGGCGTGCAGGGAAGAAGCAGTTTGTTTTTTACTATCTCGTCCCACGATTTCGCCGAGACGAACCTGCCGATGCTGGCGGGCGTCAGCCCGTCGACGTCTTTGTCCGGCGAGATCTTTTCTATCAGCCTGTCGGCGTCGAGGTGTTTTGGAAGGGGTATCTGAAGAAGGATGCCTGTTACCTTTTTGTCGTTGTTCAGTTTTTCTATAAGCGCGCCGAGCTCTTGTTCGGTCGTTCTGCCGGGCAGTTTGTGGTGGAACGATTCTATGCCCATCTCGGCGCAGGCTTTTATTTTTGAAGCGACGTAGGTCTGGCTGGCGGGGTCGTCCCCGACAAGAATGGTCGCCAGGCCCGGTATTTTTCCTTTCGCCCTTAACGCAGTGACTTCTTTTTTTACTTCCTCTTTGATGGCCTGCGCTATCGGCGTTCCCGAAATGATGTTGCCCATATTTTTCCTTAAATCAAATATCAAAGATTAAATATCAAAATTATGGTGTCACGCCACGCGGGACTTGGTTTAATCCGTTCCGCAACGGCGGAACACAATAATTTTGATCTTTGATATTTAATTTTTAATCTCCCGAACATAAATGTTGTTCGTGTATATCCAGGGGCGCGGCGCCCAGAACTTTTTTATTTTCGCTTCAGCCCTGTAGTTGCCCGGGCCGCTGACCTCGAACCGCAAAAGGTCCGCCTGCTTTCGCGCTGTTTCCCGTCCGTTGCGCAGCACTCTTATCTCGCAGGCCCCGGGGGCCGAGACCGTTCCTTGAAGCGACGGGAAGGAGAACGCTATCTCGTCGCCTATCCCGGCGGTTTCTTTGCCGCCGGATATGTTGAACTCGAACCCGGCGGGCGTTTGCCAGCGGTCGAAGCTTATGTAGGCGCGGCAGTCTTTCAACGCGCCGATCAACTGCCGTTTCGCCGTTTCCGTTTCTATGCTTAACGGCTCTTTCAAAAGAACGTGCGTTCTTATAGTGCCGAACGCGTAGCTGAAATCGAATATCTTAAAATTTATCCCGAAAATCTTTTTTAACGACTCGTGGTTGTCTATCTCGCCGAAACCGAATATTTTGCGGTGCGCGTTAAGCTCGTCCCATTTCTTCAGAGTTTCCGTGTCCGGGCCCTTCAAAACGCAGCTCGGGAACAGGTAGCTTATCAGCGCGCTTAACCGGGTTTTTAAAGCGCTCTGCCAGTCGGTCATCAGGTCCCAGACGCTAAAACCGTCAAAACCCTCGACGCTCCAGTCGGCCCATTTGTAATCCCTTACGCCGAACAGCGGGGCGCCCCCGTGGCCCGGGTGGGCTATCATGCCTATACCGCCCGCCTGTTTTACCCTGTCTATGTAAACCTGCGGTTTTTCCGAATCGCCGGCCGTCAGGACCGTTGTATCCATCCCCAGCGCGAGGTAGTGGTTGTACCGCGGAGATATCTCCTGCCCGACAAGGACAAGGACGTTGTCCTTCCACCCTTCCCAGCCGTCCTGCTTCGCGCCCATGTTGGCGTGGTCGGTGATGACAATGAAATCCAGCCCGTTCGCGCCGGCCTTCCGGACGATCTCCGCAACGCCGACATGGCCATCGAAAGAATACTTAGAGTGAATGTGGATGGCGCCTTTATAGTCAAAGATCGTGCCCGGCATTATGTTTTCAGACATCGAAAATTATCTTCGTGGTGTACCCGGTTTTAGTCTGCCGGATCTTTATATCATGGTAGGTGACGGCTTTGATCTCGATGGGAAATGTTTCGCCCCGCAACAGTTTTCTTCCCCAGGCCTCCGCCACCAGTTTGCCGGCGCTCAGCTTCTTTATCTCGTACGCCGTCATTATAACTCTCTCGGAGAACGAGTAATATATCAGCTCGTTGAGCCACTGCACCAGCAGGCTCTCGTTGTCCGCGCCCTCGACCGTGATCGTCTTGCGGAAACTTATCTCGTTCTCAACAGGCGCGTTGAGCTGCGAGTACATCCCGTGCGCGGCGTTTTCAAACAGCTTCGGCAATGATACGCCGTAGACCCGCAGGCCGATGTCGGCGGTGTGGTCAAGAAACGCAAACCTTTTCACTAGCTTCTCCCTCTCTGTATCAAGAGCGATCCGCAGATTACTTGGCGTCTCCATTTGTTCCCTCTTCTTCGTCCCTGAGAACCGTGCTTATGGCGGCAAGCTTGTCGCCCTCGTCAAGCCTTACGAGCCTGACACCCTGCACGTTCCTGCCTATTATGGAAACATCTTTGACGTTCAATCTTATAGTTATGCCCTTTTCGGTCATCAGCATTATCTCGTCGCCGTCGTTGGCGGTCTTGATGCCGACCACGGGGCCGTTCTTCTCGGTGGTTTTCATGTTAATGACGCCGTGCCCGCCGCGCGACTGCAGGCGGTACTCTCCGACCTCGGTGCGTTTGCCGTAGCCGTTCTCGCAGGCCGTCAGGAACACGTCCTTGGCGGTGACCGCTTCCATGCCCACGACATAGTCGTCCTTCTCCAGCGTAATCCCGCGCACGCCCCTGCCCGCGCGGCCGATGGGTCGGACCTCGTCTTCCTTGAACCTGATGGCTATGCCGCCGCGGGTCGCTATGATCACCTGAGAGTCTCCGGAGGTGTGCTTTACTTCTATAAGCACGTCGCCGTCGTCGAGGTTTATTGCGATTATGCCGACCTTCCTCGGGTTCGCGTATTCGGAAAGCGGGGTCTTTTTCATGACGCCCTGCTTGGTGCACATGAGCAGGTAGCTTTCTTTTTCTTCCTCGAACGATTTTATCGGTATGGCGGCGGTGATCTTTTCGTCGGGCCCGGAAAGCTGTATGATGTTCGCCGCGGCCTTGCCTTTCGACGTGCGCCCGCCCTCGGGCAGCTCGTACACGCGCGTCCAGTACACCCGCCCCTTGCTGGTGAACATAAGAAGAGAGGCGTGGGTGTCGGTCACGAACATGCTTTCCACGAAATCTTCCTCGCGGGTGGTCATCCCCGTGACGCCCTTGCCGCCGCGCCTCTGGGACCTGTACGTGGAGACGGGAATACGCTTGACGTAGCCGGCGTGAGAGATGGTGACCACGACGTCTTCCTGCTGGATGAGGTCTTCTATGGCGAAATCCTCGGTGTCTTTCGCGAGCAGTTTCGTTTTTCTTTCATCGCCGTATTTTTCTTTGACCTCGATCAGTTCCTGCTTGATTATGGTGAGAACTTTCTTGGGGTCGGCAAGAATTCCCTTGAGTTTCTCAATAAGCTTTATGAGCGCCAGATATTCTTCCTCGATCTTGTCGCGCTCAAGGCCCGTGAGCTGCTGGAGCCTCATGTCGAGGATCGCCTGGGCCTGAAGCTTGGACAACTTAAACCTCTCCATCAGCCTTACGCGGGCGGTATCAACATCTTTTGATTCCTTGATGGTTTTGATGACCGCGTCGAGGTTATCAAGGGCGATCCTCAAACCTTCGAGGATGTGCGCCCTGGCCTCGGCTTTAGCGAGCTCGAATTTCGTGCGCCTTATGACGATCTCTTTTCTGTGCTCGACAAAGTGGAAGATCATCTCTTTTATATTCATTACTTTCGGCTTGTTGTTCACAAGGGCAAGCATTATTACGCCGAAGCTGGTTTCCATCGGCGTGTGCTTGAAAAGCTGGTTTAAAACTATCTGGGTGTTGCCGTCGCGTTTTATCTCAATGACGACCCTTATGCCGTCGCGGTCCGACTCGTCCCTGAGGTCTGAGATGCCCTCGATCTTCTTGTCCCGGACAAGATCCGCTATCGTTGTTATAAGCTGCGCCTTGTTGACCTGATAGGGCAGCTCGTTTATTATTATCGCTTCTTTTCCGCCTTTAATTTCTTCGATCTCGGTTTTTGACCTTATCGTTATTGAGCCTCTTCCTGTTTCAAAATAGCTTTTTATCCCGGCCTTTCCGTGAATGATGCCGGCTGTAGGAAAATCCGGGCCCTTGATATACTTCATCAGCTCGGGTATATCGATATCAGGGTTGTCTATCAGGGCGATCGTTCCGTCCACGACCTCCGTGAGGTTATGCGTCGGTATGTTTGTGGCCATGCCAACCGCTATGCCGGAGGAGCCGTTTACAAGAAGGTTGGGTATTTTTGACGGCAACACCGTAGGCTCGGTGAGCGAACCGTCGTAGTTGGGGGTAAAACTGACCGTGTCCTTGTCGAGGTCCGCGAGCATTTCATCGGCGATAGCCGCGAGCCTGACCTCGGTATACCGCATGGCCGCCGGGGAGTCGCCATCCACGGAACCGAAATTCCCCTGGCCGTCCACCATCGGGTACCTGAGAGAAAATTCCTGCACCATTCTGACCATGGAATCGTATACCGCGGTATCCCCGTGCGGGTGGTATTTTCCCAGCACGTCGCCGAC
>CAZSIW010000083.1:0-8160 GCA_964606755.1 uncultured Elusimicrobiales bacterium
CGATGACACCGTCGCGCGTAGGGTTGATACCGACATTTTTTATTATTATCTCGGCGTCCGGATGAATAGCCCCCAGAACAAGAAAGAAAGCCGCCGAGGAGATGTCGCCCGGGACCCTCATTTTCTGCGGCATTATTTTCGCCGGGCCGGTCACCGTCACGGAAACCCCCGAAACCTCGACGTCGACGCCAACGGCCTTGAGCATCCTCTCGGTGTGGTCGCGCGACCTCGCGGGCTCGATGAAAGTCGTTTTTCCTTTCGCCTGCATTCCGGCGAACAGCACGCAGGATTTCACCTGTGCGCTAGCTACCGGGCTGTTATAGAATATCGGCTTAAGGTTTTTATTGCCCCGAATCTTGATGGGAAGAAAGCCGTCTTCCCTCGCGGTTATTTCTACGCCCATCTGTTTGAGTGGTTCTATAACCCTTTTCATGGGGCGTTTCGAGAGGCTTTCGTCTCCCTTTATCTCCGCGGCAAAATTCCTGCCGGCCAGGATGCCGCAAAGAAGCCTTGTTGTAGTTCCAGAATTTCCGGCATCGATAGCCTTTAACGGCGCCTTGAGCCCGTCAAGCCCCGAACCTATTATTTTTAGCCTCGTTTCTGTTTTCTCTACGATAACACCCATGTCAACAAAAGCGGCCAGCGTGCTCATGCAGTCGTCCGCACCGAGATAATTCTCTATCACCGACTCGCCCTCGGCTATCGAGGCGAGCATTATGGCCCTGTGGGTAATGGACTTATCCGGCGGAGTAGTTATTTCCAAAACAAGTTTTTCAATCAATGATTTATCCAATTATCGTTTTTGTCATTCGGCCGAAAACTCTTTTAAGACATCTTCGCCGATTTTTGTATCTTTTTCCCATAAATCTTTTCTCATTGCAGAAACAGTTTTGATATATGCAATGCGATCGGGATTTTTTACAAACTCTGCCATTGATATTATTACAGCATCATTCGCAAACAGAATACTATGCAACATTTCAGTTTTTAGCTCTTCTTTAACATCTTGAATATTTTTAAAATCACCACGAAATTGTTGGGCCTTCTGTAAACTTTCAGGATTGAGAACTGTGAGCATCTGGATTAATATTGCACCATACCTTTTTCTTTTTAATTGGTGAATATCTTCTTCGACATCTTTTTTATGCTGAAAACGAGACTGAAAGTAGGCTCCAATAATCCCGCCCAAACCAATTGAGACAAGAAGTTGTATAATCGTTCCCATATACCCACTCCTTCTTTTACTTTCTATTCATTTCACCATAATTAGCTCTTATTTATTGTGCTAGGGTTCAGCAGGGAACTATTTTTCGTAGTGAGAAATAAAGATTTGAGCCGGAATTGGACGCATTTTTACGGCGCGGCGTAGCACAGCTACGTAAGCCGGAAAAATCGTTCAATTACAGCCAAAGATTTATTTCATAATAGAAAAAGAGTTTCCTGTTGAACCCTATTTTATATGTAAAAGTTTTTGGCGGGCAAGTTTTGCCGCACTGAAACACTTCTCCAGCTTTCTTTTTGACCCAAGGTTATTTTTAACATATTTTAAGGAATTAATCATCTTGTCAATTGACCTTTCCAGCTCTTTCTTGTTGGCCGAACAGATCGCAGCCCAATCTTCGGGGTTCGAATCGGCTATCCTGGTCGTATCCCTGAACGAACCCGCGAGCATGTCTTTTACGTTTGGAAACCTTCCGTTAACCTCGCCGGTATTACCGCACAGAGAGAACGCGAGCACGTGGGGCAGGTGGCTCGTGACGGAAACGATCCTGTCGTGGGTTTCGGCGGTCATTTCGACAACTTTCGCGCCGGCGTCTATCCAGAGTTTTTTAACCGCGGCCTTCGCGAAGCCCGGCAAGCCTTTCCCGGGAACTATGACCGTGCAGGCATTTTTATAGAGATTTTTGTCAGCGAACCTTACCCCGGACTTTTCAAGCCCGGCCAGCGGGTGGCCGCCAACAAAGGCAGGGAATAGAGAAGAGGGGATAGAGGACAGGGAAAAGACCTTTTTTACTTCTCTTAAGACCGAACCTTTGACACTACCCACATCGGTTATAACCGCGCCTTTTTTTACAAAGGGAAGGATTCGTTTTACCATCGGCGCTATCAGGCCGACGGGCGTGCACACCACAATTATATCCTTGTCCCTGACACCCTCATCTATATTCCGGGTAAAATCGTCCACGGCTTTCAGCTTTTTTGCCGTCTTGAGCTTTGCCAGATCTCTTCCAATACCGGTCACATTATAGCCGCCATGTTTTTTAAGCGCCATTCCGAGCGAACCGCCTATTAAACCCACACCGATGATTGCAACGCTTGTTTTGGTCATTATTTTTTTCTCTATTCTCTAATCCCTTTTCTCTGCCGTTATATCGTTCTTCCCACCGCTTCAGCGACCGGTCTTAATTCTCCCATCAGTTCGTCAAACTGCGGCAGAAGAAGGCTCTGCGGCCCGTCGGACAACGCCTCTTCGGGTTTGGGATGCACCTCTAGCACGAGACCGTCAGCGCCGCAGGCTATAGCAGCCTTCGCCATGGCTCCGACGTGTTCCCTGATCCCTATCCCGTGAGACGGATCGACAAACACCGGGAGATGCGTCAGTTTTTTAAGAACGGGGATGGCGTTAAGATCAAGGGTGTTCCTGGTCGAATCCTCAAAAGTCCTGATGCCGCGCTCGCAGAGTATCACTTTATAGTTTCCGCTCGCCATGATGTATTCCGCGGACAGAAGTAGCTCCTTTATCGTGGTGGCCATCCCTCGCTTGAGAAGCACGGGCTTTTTCTGCCTGCCCGCTTCTTTAAGCAGATCGTAGTTTTGGACGTTCCTGGCCCCGATCTGTATTATGTCCGCGTATTTCGCGACCAGCTCAACCTGGTTCGGGGTCATAGTTTCGGTCACGATCACGAGCCCGGTCTGTTTCCTTGCTTCGGCAAGAAATTTCAAACCCTTCTCACCAAGGCCCTGGAACGCGTAGGGCGAGCTTCTTGGCTTGAACGCGCCGCCTCTTAATATCTTGGCGCCGGACAGCTTAACGGCCTTGGCTATCTCGATTATCCGTTCCCTGCTCTCAACGGCGCAGGGTCCGGCCATCACCACAATTTCATTGCCGCCGATCCTGACACCTCTGATATCTATAACGGTATTATCTTTTTTGAATTCACGGCTGGCAAGCTTGTAAGGCTTCTCTATCTCGCTTATGTGATCGACAATGTCCATGGATTCGAATATCTCGCGGTAGCGCTCCGCACGCTCGCCTATCATGCCTATGATGGTCACATCCGCGCCGCTTGAAACGTGCGGCTTGTAACCCAGCTGTTTTATCTTTTTTATCACCTTGTCTATATCTTTCTTGGGTGAAGCATTTCTGAGCGTTATTATCATTTTATCCTCATGTAACAAATATTTTTATGCTATTGGGCCTTGGACTGTTTCTCGTTTTTGAGCATTTCAAGAACTTTGCCGACAAACTCCATTGCCTTGTCAATATCGTCTTTCTTCCTGTTGAACTTTAAATTTACTGCGAACCCATTTTTGATTGATTTTACAAACATTTTAGACTTTCCGCCCCCGGGGCGTTTTGTGGTATCTCCAACTTCTTTTACCGATAATTCACCAGATCTTATCTTATCGTGCACATCATCGGAGGCGCTCGCCACCTTAATATACCTGCGCACCTGGGTTTCACTCTTCCCGATCAGTTCGCCGATGTAGTCGTTTGTCTTGCCTATATCGCTCAGCTTTTTACACATGAACATGATGTCCATATTGTTAAGAGATTTGCGTTTTACGTTCTCATCAACGCTCAGTTTCTCGGCATCATCCGGGGTCAGCTCGCTCTCGGGAACGATAATAGTGAGTATCCTTTCCCACCCCAGCTCTTTTGCGGCCGTGTATCTCCTGAACCCGCAGACGATCTGTTTCCTGCCGTCATTCATCCATCTTACGATTATCTGGAACATTTGCCCGGTTTCTTTGAACGAGGTGATCAGATCAGACACATCCTGAGCCGAAACGTGTCTCCTGTACTGATAAGTCTTGTCGGAATAATCGATATCGGCTAACAACACCCATTCGGCTTTATACCTGTCAAGATGAATCATATTATACCCCCCTTACCTTTTTCAGCGCTCTTATGAACATTTTGTTTTCCTCGCCCAAACCTATCGATACCCTCACCATACCCGGCAGGTTGTATTCATCCATCGCTCTTACTATAACACCCAATTTAAGCAGTTGTTTAAACACATCACTTCCTTTCATTGGCGACACATCTACAAGAATAAAGTTGCCGGCTGATGGTACGTAAGGAACGTTCATCTTCTTGAACTCGTTGTACAAAAACATCTTTTGTTCTTTAACTAGTTTTACACTTCTTACGACCTGGTTCTTATCCGCCAGACTGGCCACAGCTGCCTTTTGGGCCGGAACGCTGACATTGAACGGGAGCCTCACCCTGTTAATATAGTCTACCACATCTTTTGAGGCAAAGCCGTATCCCACCCTCAACCCGGCCAACCCGTAAATCTTTGAGAAAGTCCTCAAAATTATCAGGTTCGGGAAAGATTCTAAATAGCTCACCGAGTTCGGATAATCCCTGTTTACGCGTGCGAATTCAAAATAGGCTTCATCGAACACCACCAGGGGGCTGACGCCCATTTTGTTAAGCCCCTTTAAGAAGCGGTCTATCTCAGCTTTTGTATTATATGTGCCAGTAGGGTTGTTGGGATTTGCTATAAAGACGGCCTTGGTTCTCTTTGTGACCGCTTCAAGCATGCCGCGCAAATCGTGCCTGAGACCAACCATCGGCACTTTCACGAGCCTGCAACCCATAAGCGCGCCCGCCCTGTTGTATTGGACAAAGGCGTGCTCGGATATCACAATCTCATCGCCGCGGCTGAAAAACGTCTTTGCTATATCTTCTATCAGCTCATCCGAACCTGAACCTAAAATTACCTGAGCAGAATCTAATTTGAACATCCTGGAAACAGCCTGTTTCAGCTCCCACGAGTTTGAATCCGGATAAAAATATACCTTGTCAGCCGACTCTTTAATTGCTCTTACAGCCTTTGGCGACGGCCCGAGCGGGTTCTCGTTCGAGGCAAGCTTAACGACTTTTTTCAGCCCAAGCTCTCTTTTAATGGTTTCAACCGGCTTGCCGGCCACGTAGGGCTCAAAATCCCTGCACTCTTTTCTGACATAATTTTTTATATCAAATTTATTCATTATTGTTCTCCGTTTTCTGCCTTTTTCCTTTTTCTCTTTTTCCTGTTCCCTGTCGTTCAGTCCGCTTTCGGATAAGACCCCAGCACTTTGACCAGAGGGCAGCTGTCATTTAGTTTCTTAAGCAACCCCTTGATATTGGTGTCGCTCAAGTGGCCGAGGAAATCAACGAAAAAGACATACTGCCACACCTTCTTTTTTGTGGGCCTGGACTCTATCCTTGTCATATTTATCTTGTGTTTCTTGAACAGAGTCAAAACATCGTGCAGCGCCCCCACCCTGTCTTTCAGGGAAAAAAGAATGGAAGTCTTGTCGTGTCCCGAGCGCTGGGCCGGGGTTTTCCCGATAACCAGAAACCTGGTATAGTTCTCCTTTGAATCCTCTATGCCGCGCTCTACTATCTCTAGGCCGTATATCCCGGCAGCTGCTGAAGACGCTATCGCCGCGGCATTTTTATTTTGCGCTGCGTAGCGCGCCGCATCGGCGGTCGATGCCATCTCTTTTATCTGAACTCCGGGCAGGTTCTCCTCAAGCCAGTTCCTGCACTGGGCCAGCGGCTGGTAAAACGAAACCACCGTCTTTATGTCTTTTTTGTTGCCGGTTTTGGAGAGAAGACACTCCTCTATCTGCATGCTTATCTCGGAACATATCACGAGGTCAGATTCGATGAACATATCGTGCGTGTGGCTGACCATACCCTCGGTGGAGTTCTCGATCGGCACGACCCCGAAATCAGCTCTTCCTTTCTCTACTTCGACAAAAACATCTGTTATTGTCTTGGCCGGCAGGTACTGCGCCCCGCCGCCGAAGTTTTTTAGCGCGGCCTGGTGCGTGAACGTCGCCTCCGGCCCGAAATAGGCTATTCTTATCTTTGACTCAAGCGACCGGCAGGTGTTGAGTATCTCCCTGTAGATCGTCTCGATGGCAAGAGGCGTGAGCGGCCCTTTGTTCCTGGCGACCAGCCCGGTGATTATCTGTTTTTCCCTGTGAGGGACATAGCTCACCTGACTGTTTTTGTTTTTGATCGCGCCAATTTTTTTCGCGAGTGAGGCTCTATTATTAAGAGCCTCGAGTACTTTTGCGTCCAGCGCATCAATTTGTTTTCTTATCTGATCGATTTTCATTTTTGCTCCCATTAAGCGTTCCTATACGCTAAACGCTCCACGCTGACGCTATATCCTTATCAGCGACATCATCCTGCCCGCGGACTTGTCTTTCCTGTAAGAAAAGAACAGGTCGTTCTGGTGGCACGTGCAGGCGCCGCACACGCTGATTTTCGTCACGCCCATTTTGTTGAACTGACCGACGACAACCGCCGAAAGATCAAGATGCGTCTCGGACTTTTCAGCATGAAAAATATTTTTCAGGTCTTCGCCTACTTCAAAACAGTCTTTCTGTATATGAGGCCCTATAGCCGCGACAACGTCGCCGGGCTCAACCCCCAGCTCTTTTTTGAACAGCCTGATGGCCTCTGGCACTATTTCTTTAGCGACGCCCTGCCACCCCGCGTGAACCATTCCGATCGCCGCGTTCTTTTTCGAAGCGAGGAACACCGGCAGGCAGTCCGCCGAGAACATCGCGATGGGCAGGCCCCTCGTTACCGTGATAAGGCCGTCTATAACAGACATACGCTTTCCAGCCTGAGAACCGCTAACGACTTCGACCCTGTTCGAGTGCGTCTGCTCCAGGGTTACCAGTTTATCAAAATCAACGCCGGCGCCGATACAAAACTTTTTTCTAACAGTGTCGTCGCGCATATTGCCGAGAACCCTGGTGGTGGTAAAATGAAAGAACGGAAAATCCGTTTCCTGATATAAGTTGTTTTTGAGGATCCACATATTTTTAGAGAAAAGAGACAAGAGAATAGAGAAAAATCTTTATACTAAAGCAATAACCATCTTCCCTTATATCTGCAGTTTTTTGAGTTTTGCCCTTTTCTCTTTCCCCTATTCTCTTTTCTCTGCCGTTTTCTACCGTTCAATAAAACTCTGAGCAGAATCGTTGCCGGACTGTACTCCGCGGATACTGAGCATCAGTTCCTCTGGGTTAGTGGCCGCGTTCAACGCGTCCTCGAGTTTTACCGCGTTATCCTTAAAAAGCTGGACCAGCGCCTGGTTGAACACCTGCATGCCGTAATACTGGCCCTGCTTCATCTGGGTGACCATCTCACCAATGTTTTTGTCTTCTATAAGCTTTTTGATCAACCCGTTGACTACCAGTACTTCAACCGCAGGCACTCTGCCCTTTCCGGATGCGTGCGGTAACAGCCTCTGCGATATCACGGCCTTGAGCGTGTCCGCTAGCAATAATCTCATCTGGTCCTGCTGATGCGGCGGAAAAAGATCCACTATCCTGTTGACGCTCTGGGCCGCGTCTATAGTGTGCAGAGTAGAAAGTACGAGGTGACCTGTCTGCGCGGCGGATATGGCGGCCGACACGGTGGCGGTGTCCCTCATCTCGCCCAGAAGGATTACGTCCGGGTCCTGCCTGACAACGTGCTTGAGCGCGTCGGGGTAATTCAGGGTATCTATGCCGAGCTCTCTCTGACTTATTATAGACTTCTTGTCCTTATGCAGGAACTCGATCGGGTCCTCTATGGTTATGATGTTCGCCGCACGGGTAGAGTTGATGTGTTCTATCATGGCCGCCAGAGTGGTAGACTTGCCCGAGCCCGTTGTGCCGGAAACAATTACGAGGCCGCGCCTGTTCTCCGCTATCTGCGATATGACGGCCGGAAGCCCCAGCTCTTTTATCTGCGGGATCTTTTCGGGTACCGCCCTTACCGCGATGTTTACCATTCCTCTCTGCGAAAACACGTTTAGCCTGAACCTGCCGAGACCCTCGACAGTCAAGCCCAAATCGAGCTCGTGAGCTTTATCGAAAACCACTTTCTGGGCCGGGGTCATGAGCGCCTGCACCATTGAGTACGTGTCTGCACGG
>CAZSIW010000084.1:0-8158 GCA_964606755.1 uncultured Elusimicrobiales bacterium
CGAATATTTAAGGATGGTGGATATCGGCGCGTCGCCCGCCAGCGAGAAAGAAGCGATAGGGACCGGCAAGAAGCTGATAGAGGAAGTGATCCTTAATCTCCGGTGCATGGACGGTGTGACAGTTAGTGACGAGATGCAAAAAAAGTATGGGCCTATAATCGAGAACCTCGCTGAGAAAAAACTTATCGAGTACAGCGGACAGAACATGAAGCTTTCAAGAAAAGGCATGCAGTTCGCGAACCAGGTTATGAAGGAGTTTGTGTAAAGGGGGCTTCACCCCCTTAACCCCGACATCATTTTCTTTGGACGCACAAAGAAAATGATGGAAAAGAAATGCGCCCCATGAGCCATTCGTTCGGAATTTTTTCGGCGCCTGCGGAACTCGTCCGCCAGACGTCTGGCGGACTCAGACAGTCCTCGGCGAAGACCCCGAAAAAATCCTCAACTCATTGACGGCTCAAAGGGGTTAAACAACTTTAGTATAGAGGAACAATGATCGAAGTATCTGTAGTTATACCTTGCTTGAATGAAGAAAAGACCATTGAGTCTTGTGTAAAAAAATCCTTCGAGGGGTTTAAGAAAGCGAACCTGGAAGGGGAGGTCGTTGTCGTGGACAACGGCTCTACCGACAGGTCTGTCGAGCTGGCTGCTAAAGCCGGGGCGCGCGTTGTTACTGAGTCGCAGAAGGGTTATGGTTCGGCTTTGCGTCGGGGAATAGAAGAGGCGAAGGGCAGATACATAGTCATGGGCGACGGCGACGACACTTATGATTTTTCAGTGTTAGGGCTTTTTGTTGAGAAGCTCAAAGCCGGTTCCGATCTCGTCATGGGTTCGAGGTTCAACGGCAAGATCATGCCCGGCGCGATGAGCTGGTCGCACAGGTACCTGGGCAATCCACTGCTCTCGGGTATGTTGAGGCTGTTTTTCGGGGGCACGGTCTCCGATTCTCACTGCGGGTTAAGGGCATTTACCAAAGCCGCCTACGCGAAAATGCATTTGCAGACCACGGGTATGGAGTTCGCCTCCGAGATGGTCATCCACAGCCTCAAGAAAAAACTTAAGATCGCGGAAATACCGATAAATTATTATGTCAGGCAGGGCGAATCGAAACTAGAATCTTTGCCGGATGCCTGGCGCCACATGCGTTTTATGCTGCTCTACAGCCCGAATTATTTGTTCCTGTTGCCGGGCCTTTCCTTGTTCCTTCTGGGGTTCTGCATAACGATCAAGTTCCTTCTGGGCTCCGTATATTTCGCGGGCAGGTACTGGGACGTACACGTTATGGTTTTCTCAAGCCTCATGTCTATCGTGGGCTGGGAGCTTTTAAACCTCGGTTTCTGCGCCAAAACGTACGCGGCGCAGGTCGGGCTTGAGGAAAGCCGGTTCACCTCGGGCCTTACAAAAGTGTTGACCCTCGAAAGGTCGCTCCTGATAGGAATGGCATTTTTCAGTATCGGTATCATTATGAGCGGCTACATCGTCTTTGTGTGGGCCGCCCACGGTTTTGGCGAGCTTTCACAGGTAAAAACGGGCCTGGCTTCTCTTACATTGGTCGCGATGGGTATACAGACCATCTTTTCATCTTTTCTGGTGTCGATGCTGCAGATAAAATATAAGAGCTAGTAGACAGTAGATAGTAGGTAGTAGACAGGGAACGGCTGGAACGACAATAGGGATAGACAAGGATATAAATGAACAAGATTGTTAGAGTTGAAGATTTAACGGTTTGGCAAAAGGCTCATAATGTTGTCCTTGATGTTTACAGAGTAACTAAAGATTTTCCGGTTGATGAAAAATATGCTCTTGTTTCGCAAATGAAAAGAGCCGCTGTTTCTGTGCCTGCAAATATTAGCGAAGGTTTTAAAAAGAACAGTAAGAAAGATAAGATTAATTACTACAATATTGCACAGGGCTCATTGAATGAACTTGGTTATTATATCAAGCTTTCAAATGATCTCGGTTTTTTGAAAGATTTTAAACGAATATATGACAATGTCGATGAGGTTGGAAGGATGTTGGCTGGATTGATAAAGTCTATTCAATCCAGTTGTTGAAGTTCCCTGTGTACTGACTACTGTCTGCTATCTACTATATTTTATGAAAATTCTAGTAATCAACGAGCCGTTCGTTAAAGATTTCTGCCGCACGCAGCGTTGGGCGGCGCGCACACGCGGAAGGGTTTTGCGCGCTCCGGACTGGATGGCCTACGCCACCGCAGTGCTCGAAAGGGACCTGCCAGACGCAAAGACCGTGCTGTACGATTTCCCGGCCATGGGGTTGGAGAAACAGGACCTCAGGGAGATAGTTAAGAAAGAAAAGCCGGATTTCGTGGTGCTTGATTCCACTACGCCGTCCATTTACTCCGACATCGAATGCGCCAGGTTCGTCAAAGAAGAGTCCGGCAGCGCCGGGTCATCCGGAGCGGGCGTCATAATGGTAGGGCCGCACGTTTCGGTGGTAGCGGAAGAGACCCTTCTGGAAGCGAAAGGCGCGGTCGACGTTATATGTCTTGGCGAATACGATTACACCGTCAGAGACGTCATAAAGAACTGGAACGACCTGTATTCCGTGGACGGTATATGTTTTGTTAAAAGCTCAAGGACTTTCAGGACAAAACCCAGAGAGCTTATAAAAAATCTTGACGACCTGCCTTTTCCCGCGTGGCAGCACCTGGACCTGATGAAGTATTTTGACGGAGGGAAGCTCTATCCGTACATAGATATTATCTCGGGCCGCGGGTGCCCAAATCAGTGCTCGTTCTGTCTCTGGCCTCAGGTGATGCACGGGTTAAAATACAGGTTCCGTTCGGCAAAGAACGTGGTGGATGAAATCGAGCGCGACATTGAACTGTGCCCCCAGGTGCTCAAGGGCGGGGAGTTTTTTTTCGAGGATGATACTTTTACCGTCAACAAAGAGAGAGCGGTGGAGATATCCCGGGAGATTATAAAAAGAAATCTTAAAATAACATTTTCGGTAAACGCTCGGGTAGATACCGCGGACGAAGAAATGTTCAGAGAGATGAAAAAAGCTGGCTGCAGGGAACTGCTGGTGGGCTTCGAATCCGGCAACCAGAAGGTTTTGGACGCCGTGCACAAAAAGATCACGCTTGAACAATCGAAAAGATTCGTGGAGCTTGCAAAAAAGACGGGCCTAGAGGTGCACGGATGTTTTGTGATCGGCCTTCCCGGCGAAACGCCCGAGACAGCCAGGCAGACCGTCGATTTCGCGCTGGGCCTCGGGCTCAACACCCTTCAGTTCTCTGGCGCCGTGCCTTTTCCCGGGACCGAGTTCTTCAAGAGCTGCGAGCTCAACGGCTGGCTTCTGACAAAGCAGTGGGACAAGTGGCTTGAGGCGGGCGAGCAGAAAGGAATCGTTTCTTACCCCGGTATCTCTCAGGAAGAGATAAACAATTTCGTTGACAAGGGGCTTAAGAGGTTTTATTTCAGGCCTTCATATATGATAGGGTTCCTGTTCAAAACGCGCGGCCTGGCTGACTTCTACAGGAAATTCAGAGGAGCGTTTAATTTTGTTACATACCTTTTTAGTAGTAGGTAGTATGTAGAATGTAGTATGTAGGGAACAGCAGTAAAGGCAGTAGATAGCAGGTAGAATGTAGTATGTAGGAAACGGCAGGAACGGCAAGAGTGGCAGTAGATAGTATGTATGGAATAACTCGGCAAGACTAGAACTGCATTGATGTGAATTTGCTACATTCTACATACTATATACTGAAGTTTCGGGTTTGATGTTTGCTACATACTACATTCTACATACTATATACTGAAGTTGGTGTAAGGAGTTAACATGGCCGAGTCGGTGAGCATAATAATACCAGTCTTTAACGAAGCAGAGAACCTGTGGGAACTTTACCGCGAGCTTGAACGGATAAAGAGCTCCACCCGCAGAAAAGTGGAACTCATTTTTGTGGATGACGGTTCGACTGACGGTTCCCCGAAAGATTTGAAGGAGCTGGAAAAGTCCGACAAGGACGTTAAGGTCGTGCGTCACCCGAGGAACATGGGACAGACTGCGGCGATAGCCTCCGGCCTGAAAGCCTCCCGTGGCGAGATAATCGTCACTATTGACTCCGACCTTCAGAACGACCCGATGGACATCCCGAAACTGGTGGCGGCGATAACGGAGGGCGGGGCGGATGTCGCGAGCGGCTGGAGAAAAGAGAGGAAAGACCCTTATTTTTCCAAGGTGCTGCCCAGCAGGATAGCGAACGCCATAATCTCTTTTGTGACGGGCATAAGCCTGCACGATTACGGCTGCACGCTCAAAGCTTACAGGAGAAAATTCATAGATAATATCTCCATACACGGCGAGATGCACAGGTTCCTGCCCGCCTACTGCGCGTGGCAGGGAGCGAAAGTCGTGGAACTCGAGGTTAACCACAGGCCGAGGGTGCACGGGGTGTCCAAATACGGCCTGGGCAGGACATTCAAGGTGATACTCGACCTTATAGTTTTAAAATTCGTTTTGTCGTATTTCACAAAACCGATGTATCTTTTCGGCGGCGTGGGGCTTGCGTCGTTCGTGGCAGGGTGCGCGGTGGGTTTGTTCGTAATATACCGCAGAATATTCGAGAACGGACAGTGGATAAGCCCGCTGTTCTTCGTGGGAATGCTTTTCCTGGCGGTCTCTGTGCTGAGCGTACTCATGGGATTGTTAGCTGAGATACTTGTGAGGCTTTATTTTGAAACGAAAAGAGATGTTACACATAGTAGGTAGTATGTAGAATGTAGTATGTAGGGAACAGCGAGAAAGGCAGAAGATAGTAGATAGAATGTAGTATATAGGGAAATGCAAGGCAGGAAAGTCAAAAGATAGTAGGTAGAATGTAGTATGTAGGGAAAAACTCGGCAAGGCTAGAACTGCATTGATGTGAATTGGCTGCATTCTACATACTATATACTGAAATTTCTGGTTTGATGTTTGCTACATACTACATTCTATATACTACATACTGATGTCCAAAGGGGTTTTATGAAAAGAATACTCATAACCGGCGGCGCGGGGTTTGTCGGGTCTAACCTTGCCATCGGCCTGAAAAAAGAGTTCTCCTCCTGCACCGTTACAGCTTTTGACAACCTCAAACGGCTTGGCTCCGAACAAAACGTCTCACGCCTGCGTTCGGCCGGCGTTGATTTTGTCCACGGAGATGTCAGGGTTTATAACGACATAATAAGCGCGGGCGAATTTGACACACTTATAGAATGTTCCGCCGAACCGTCGGTAGCCGCCGGCTATGACAGCGCGCCGAACTACCTCATAGACACGAACCTTACAGGTATGGTGAACTGCCTGGAAGCGGCCAGGACGCGCGGGGCTAACGTTATTTTTCTTTCCTCCAGCAGGGTGTACCCGAAAAAAGCGTTGAACGGGTTAAAATTCTCGGAAACAAAAACCAGGTTCGAGCTTGATAACGATCAGGATGTTCCGGGCGCAACCTCAGCAGGTGTGTCCGAGGAGTTTGGAATGAGCGGCGCCAGATCTCTTTACGGGGCAACCAAGCTGTGCGGCGAACTGCTCCTGAAGGAATACATGGACGCTTACGGCATGAAGGGCATAATAAATCGTTGCGGTGTTATATCAGGTCCGTGGCAGATGGGGAAGGTAGACCAGGGTTTCGTCGCGTTGTGGGCCGCAAAACATCTTTTCGGCGGAGAGTTGAAATATATCGGTTTCGGCGGCAGCGGAAAACAGGTGCGGGATGTGCTGCACATCGATGACCTCTTGGCGCTGATAAAACTTCAGTTGAAAAGTTTCGGCAAGCTGAGCGGCGAGATATTCAACGTGGGCGGCGGGCTAAAGGTAAGCACCTCTCTGTTGGAGTTGACAGAGTTGTGCCGGAAGGTGACGGGGAAAAAGATAAGGATAACAAAAGAGCCCCGGACGAAAGATTACGATATCAAACTTTACGTGACCGATAACAGAAAGATCACAAAAATGACCGGCTGGGCTCCGAAAAAAAATATGGAGGCCGTTGTGACGGACATCTGCAAGTGGCTTGGTAAAAATAAAGAAAGGTATAGGGGAATAATCTAATATCAAAGATCAAAAATCAAATATTAAAAATGTTTGATTTGTAATTTCCGAAGCGCCAATTTCTTAAGGAATGGAGACAGCATGGATATAGCGATAATCACAGGTTCTGCCGGGCTCGTGGGGGGAGAAGCGGTAGAATTCTTCTCGAAACAGAGCTTCAAGGTCGTGGGTATAGACAACGATATGCGCAGCACTTTTTTCGGCCCCGAGGCTTCGACCGGCTGGAACAATAAAAGGCTGAAAGCGAAGTATCCCGGTTACGAGCACCATAACACTGATATAAGGAACCTGAAAGGGCTGGAAGAGATATTTTCAAAATATGGCGCCGACATTAAGCTGATAATACACGCGGCCGCCCAGCCGTCGCACGATTGGGCCGCCAAAGAACCGTTCACCGATTTTTCGATAAACGCCACCGGCACGCTGAACATGCTTGAGACGGCAAGAAAACACTGCCCCGGGGCTGTTTTCATATTCATGTCTACAAACAAGGTTTACGGCGATACACCGAACAGTTTGCCTCTTGTGGAACTGGAAAGCAGGTACGAGGTCGCGAACTCGCACCCTTACGCGAAACACGGCATTGACGAGAGCATGTCAATAGACGCGTCGCTTCACAGCGTGTTCGGCGCGTCCAAAGTGTCCGCGGACGTATTGGTCCAGGAATATGGTCGTTATTTCGCAATGAAGACCGTCTGTTTCAGGGGCGGCTGCCTGACCGGGCCGACACACTCCGGGGCGATGCTGCATGGGTTTCTTTCATATCTCATGTCCTGCGCGATATCGGGAAAGAAATATAACCTTTACGGGTATAAGGGAAAACAGGTCCGCGACAATATTCACAGCTACGACCTCGTAAACGCGTTCTATCATTTTTATAAAAACCCCAGGCGCGGAGAGGTCTATAACATGGGCGGCTCGCGCCACAGCAACTGTTCCGTGCTTGAGGCGATAGAACTGTGCGAGGATATCACCGGGAAAAGCATGAACTGGAGCTATACGGACAAGAACCGCAGCGGCGACCACATCTGGTGGATAAGCGATGTGAGAAAGTTCCAGTCGCATTATCCCGAATGGGAATACACGAGATCGCTCAGGGATATACTCGAAGAAATTTATAACGCGATGTCTTCAAGATTGGGGAAAAGCCATGATGCTTAGCGTAGTGATCCCTGCTTACAACGAGGCGCAGAACCTGCCGGTTACTATCGGTGATACGATCGGGATCCTGAACAAGAACGGGATAGCCCACGAGATACTGGTAGTCAACGATAACAGCAAGGACAATACCGAGGCGCTCCTGGCGGAGCTTTCGAAACAGTACCCGACCCTTAGGTATGTGAACAACACCCCGCCCAACGGTTTCGGCCGCGCCATAAAGAAAGGGCTGGACGAGTACAAGGGAGACGCCGTCGTCATTTTTATGGCTGACGGGTCGGACTCTCCCGAAGACCTTGTGAGGTATTACAACAAGTTGAACGAAGGCTATGACTGCGTTTTCGGCTCACGCTTCATGCCGGGCGGGAAGGTCGTAGATTACCCGAGGCTGAAGTACGTATTGAACAGAATGGGGAATTGGCTTATCAGGAAGCTGTTCCATCTGGGCTACGACGATATTACCAACGCTTTCAAGTGCTATCGGCGAAAGGTCATAGAAAGCGCCAGGCCGCTGATGTCGAACCATTTCAACGTGACCGTCGAGATCCCCGTAAAGGCCATAATTTACGGGTATTCTTATGCCGTCGTCCCGAACAGCTGGGTCAACAGAAAATACGGCGCGTCCAACCTGAAAATAAGCAAGATGTTCAAACAATACATCATGATAATAATATTCCTGTTCCTCAAGAAACAACTGGAAGAGAGTTAAAATGGGTTATATATTCGTAGGGTTTCTGGCCCTGCAGTATTTTTTTGATATACTCGGCTCCGCGCCGGCATTGATGAAAGTCCTGGTGTGCACCTTTGCTCTGGCCTTCTACCCCGGAAGGGTCATATACGCCTGGCTCGAGGGCAAAACCGACTGGATCGAGCTTGTCCCGTTAAGTTTCGCTTTCAGCTTTCTTGTTTTTGTTCCACTCTCGCTGTTCAAATACGTGACGGGAGCTGG
>CAZSIW010000085.1:0-8154 GCA_964606755.1 uncultured Elusimicrobiales bacterium
TATTCTCTTTGATATATGTTTTCGCTTTTTCAAGCATTGCTTCACGTGCCATGTTAGGACCTCTTTGCAAATAGTTGTGCCTACTTCTTTGAAGGAATATCAACCCCGGCCTCAAAACAGTTCCTGGCGCACAAGCTGCCCGTGGAGTTAAGCAGGGTTTTTCTATACTCCTGCATAATCGGGCCGTTCCATAACTCAAGGACGCTGTTTTCCTGCACCTGTCCCGCGCTGGTCTTGCAGGAGCACCCGGGGCGCAGCCCGCCTCCCGGGTCTATGTTCATTTGTTTCCACGGCAGGTAACAGCGCAGCCCCTTATATTCTTCTTTTTTGCAGCCGGTGTCCGCCGTATCGACGGCTGTTCTTGTTATCGGCAGAGAGTTGAGCAGCTCCATGCCGCAGCCGCGCGCTTTCTCTTCAGTCTTTTCCAACAGGGACGACAATTCGGCTGTCATGGCCTTATCGGGAGACAGGAATATGTTCTCGCTGTCGTTGCTTTTGCCCCACAGCGGCATCAGGTGAAGGGCGTCGAAACCGCACTTTTTAGCCAGGTCGACGAACTCGCTCATCTGTTTATAATTCGATCTCATGACGACGGTATGCATGCGCAGTAAAAGAGAGGAATTACTTTTTTTTCTCGCCTCGTTCAACGCTCCTATGTTTCGCATCAGCACGTCGAACCGCGAGCCCTGCCTTATTTTTTCATAGACCTCTTTTGTCGTGCCGTCTATGGACAGTGCCAGCTCCATGTTCGTGCCTGTTATTTTTTCTATCCATTTGTCGTTGAGCAAAAGTCCGTTGCTGACTATGGTCTGCTTCATGTGCTTATGTTTTTTAGCTTCGTCAAAGACAGGCTCGAAGCTGTCAAGAAAAAATACCTCGCCGCCCTGCCAGGAGATGCTTTCAAGATATGGGAAAAGACTGGTTATCTCTGCGACAGTCTTTCCGGGAATGTTCCAGGAGGTGTGCCTTACCTCGCACATGATACAGCGGACGTTGCATTTTGACGAGAGGGTGACTATCAGCTTCGCGGGCATCGAGCGAAGTATCGTTTTGCCTTCTTTTATCTCTTGTTCGTTCAGAGCTCTGTTCTCTTTTAGTTTATCCATAGTGTCATTCGCATACGAACTTCAAATGTTCCGGCGGTATCATGCGAGATACGCACTGTTTTCCGCACCAGCCGTGGTCGCCGTTTAATATCCGTTTCCTGTACTCCTGCATTTTAGGACTGTTCCAGATAGCGTCAAAGGTATCGTGAAATATGTCTCCGACAGGTTCTTCGCAGAGGCATTCGGGATATATCTTTCCGCTGACTCTGACCGCTATCTGTTTCCAGGGGCGGTAACACAACAGGTCGAACCGCTGCGGCGGCTCAACAGTGTCTTTTTCTGTTTCGACGGTCGCTATGGCTATTGAAGTGTCTTCGCTAGGGCTGGTGTCGTCTTTCGGCAGCCAGTCAAGAAGTTTTATGTTGTATTCCCGTGCTTTCTCCCGGATCTTCAGCCTTGTCTTCGATACTGCCGCGCGGCCGGTTTCGCCGATGCCCTGAAATCCGCTGTCCGAGCCGTCCTCGTTAATGGGGTACACGAGCAGGACATCAAATCTGTTCAGCCGGCAGAATTCTACGACCTGCTCAAGTTCGTCGTAGTTATCTTTCATCAGCGTGAATCTCAGCGTCAGCACCATCTTTGAAGAATATTTGGTCCTCAGGCTGTTTATGCGTTCAATGTTAGCGCACAGCGTCTTGAAATCCCCGCCGGGCCTGAGTCGTTCGTAGTTCCCGCTTTTGACGCTGTCTATGGATATTGTCAAGTCGAGGTTGTCATGCCTTACCAGCAGTTCCGCCCATTCTTCGGTGATGAGCAGTCCGTTCGTGATGATTATCTGGTGAAGGGATTTATAGCGGGCCGTTTCAGCCAGTATGTTCTTGAAGTTACTGTACAGGAACACTTCTCCGCCCTGCCAGGTTATCAGTTCCAGGAACGGCAGCAGAGAAAGTATTGAAGCCGCCAAAGCGTCCGGTATGTCCCAGTTCGTGGCGCCTCTGCCGCACATCGCGCAATGCAGGTTGCACCTGTTCGTGAGCGTGACGAGCATGATGCGGGGTTTTGACGCGAGCGTCGTTTTGTTCTCGGCTATTTCAAGCTCGTTGAGCAGGCTGTTGTTCAAACGGATGTCCGCCGCCGGGTTCGCGCGCGCGACGGGCGTGAGGATCCTTTTGGTGTCTTCGAACTTGCCCTGGAAATTGTAGAGCTGCGCCAGCTTCAACAGGATCGCAACATCTAGGCCCGCCCTGGAAAGAAAGTTCTCGAACATGAGCTCCGCGAGATCGTACTCTTTTTCCATGGAGCAAAGCTCGCCCAGTTCTTTGTAAACCTCGGTGTCAACTTTGCCCGTTTGGGCGAGCTTGTTATATAGTTCTATAGCTTTTTGGCGCTGGCCGGACTCTTTCAGCGTTTTTGCGAGCAATAGGGCCACATACGCGTTGCTGCTTCCCTTGTCGAGCAGTCTTTCGAATATCTCGATGGCTGAAGGGTACTCATGGAGAAGGTAACGGAGCTTCGCTGTTTCGAACAAAGCGGCTTCGTTCTCAGGGTCTAATTTAAGGGCGTCTTTGAAACGGGCGCCTGCGGCTTTATAATCGCCTTTGGCGGCCAGAAGCTTGCCGTTTTCGATATGCTCATTAAGGTCCATTATGTTTTCCCATGGAAATGGCGCGGAGCCTGTTCATTTGTCCCAGCGGGACATGCACTCGGTCCTGCACAAACCTTCAAACTGGTTCTCGATCATTTTCCGCCTGTAGGTCTGCGCGGCTTCGCTGTTCCATATCTCGTCAAGCGAATTTTCAGATATGTTACCGATGCTCTTTATGCACGAGCCCGTCAAGATCACGTTACCATGATCGCAGATCATCATGTACTGCCACGGCATTCGGCAGTAGATGTCTTTCGGGCGGGTCTGGGCGGTCTCCGGCTTGTTTTCTGTTACGGGTCCTTTGCTATGAGGCTCCTGTTTTTGTTCGACTATGTCATTAAAATCGAGCTCGCCCGGCGGCAGGAGTATGTCTATCTCCATGTTATAGCTCTTCGCTTTTTCCTTCAGTTTCGGGATGACTTCTCCAATGAACCTCATAATGGCGGGCTCTTTGGACTCGTAGAATATATTTTCTTCGGGAGCGTTGACGAGGTGGAGCGACAGATAGGATATCTGGTTAAATCCGCGCTCGTGAGCAAAATCCAGAAGTTCCTCGATCTGATTGAAGTTGGAGCGCATGATGAGCACATTCATCCTGATGTCTATCTTAGAGTTGAACTGTTTTTTCAGCTCCATAGTGCGGTTGATGTTGCGCAGGAGCTTGTCGAAATCGGAGCCCTGGCGTATCGATTCATACACCTGTTTTGTAACACCGTCCACCGAGAACGTCAGTTCCACGTTCGGCGTAGTGATTATCTTCTTCATCCATTTATCGTCCAGCAGTATACCGTTGGTGATCACCTGCTGTTTCATATTCGGGTATTTCGCGGCGGTATCGAACATCTCTTCAAAATGCTTGTAAAGAAAAACCTCGCCTCCGAGCCAGACAACTCTTTCAAGAGTAGGGTAATACTCCATCACTTCCTGCGCGGTCTTGTATGGCAGGTCCCACTTCTCGTGCCAGAGCCCGCACGTCTTACAACGTATGTTGCAGCGGGTGGTCACCGTCACCCAGAGTCTTTTTACTTTGGAACTCAGCTCGGTTTTTTTCTGGAGGATCTCTATCTTGTTGAGCATTGAGTCCCTGTCAAAAGGTTTGTCGGGTGTCAGCTGCAGCACTTGTTGGGCGGCTTTATCGGAAAGAACGGTTTTGCCATTAACAGCATGAAGTTCAACGAGCTTTAAAAGTATATTCTTGTCTCCGGGAGAAAGAAGAGCCGCTTTGTTGTAATACTCTATGGCTTTCGGAAGGTCTCCGCTACAGGAATAAATGTCGGCAAGCTCCGACAACGCGCTTGTGCTGGAAGGCTCAACGGCCAGCGCCTTCTTGAACTCCGATGCCGCTTTTTTAGAGTCACCCTGTTTTCTGTATATCCGCCCCCGGCCAATGTTTATTCCGGTGTTAGAAGGGTCAAGTTTTTCAGCGGCTTTCAAAGCCGCGGCTGAAGAGGCGAGGTCGTTTTTGTCGTAATATAAGGTGCTTAGCTCAAGCTGGGCGAAAGATTTGCCGTCTCCGGTTTCATCGAGCGTTTGGATCGCTTTGTCCAGCCTGCCGGAGAACCTGGCGGTCTCGCCAAGCTCTTTTACCGCTTCCATGTTCCAAGGATCGGCTTTGAGCGCGTTGGCAAAAAAATCCAGCGCGTCTGAAGGTCTGTTCATCATCTTGTAGGTCTTGGCCAGTTCCATCAGCCCTCTCGCTCTGGATGATGCGTCCGCGCTCAGCTCTTTGAAGACATTGAGCGCTTCTTCGAATTTTCCTGAATCACGGTATTGGTAACCCTGCTTGAATTTATTTTCCATTAAAAGGGCATCTCCCAATCGTCCACCCAGGTGTGGAGCCATCTCTGTTCTTCATTCGGCACCATGCACCTCCAGCACCTGCAGCCTTGCTGGCCGCAGGGCTGAGGCTCATCTAAAAGCGAAAAAGTGCCGTTATATAGGTTGCCAAGGCTCAACAAACCGTCGTCAGTGCAGCATCTGTAAACATCTCCGTTTGGATATATCCTGGCGTACATATATCCCATATAACATATTTTGTCATTTTTACCGGTTGGATTAACGCCTATTATTTCATGGGCCTTTGCCGGGCCGTGGCCACTAAACGATGGGGCGGCTTTTAGTTTTGTCATATCAAGCGGCTTTTTGCGTGTTATAGTTTCATAATAGTTTTCACTTAAGCCCTGTTCCGTGCCGCAGCCGTCCAATGTGTTGTTTTTAGACCGCCACTCCAGCTCATTTTTGCTTTGAAGATCTTTTTCATAGAGCAGGCGTTTTTCTTCAGGGGTATAACTGTCCGGATATTTTCTGCCTTTGTAATCTCCGGAATAGGGATGAATTATGAACACCGCTCCCGCGTCCTCGGCTTTCTTTTTGTATTCTTCCAGAGATCTTAAGAAAGGCGGATATCCCACGTAAGAAACTACGACCTTAAAGCCATTTTTTCTCAGGGTCTTGATTTTAGAGGCATATTCATCAGCGGAAAGATACTCGGGGTGAAGGCTTCCATCGATACGGACGGCGCCGGGATCGATGTCCTTCACAAATATATCGGTATCAAATGACAAATTTGTGTTTATCTGCAAATGGTGTTTTTTTGAGAGTTTTCGGACGAGTTCAAGGAAGTTCGGATAGACGGAGGGTTCGCCGCCGTCCAGTCGAATTCTGCAATTGCCGTACTTTTCAGCAATCACGTCCCAGGCGCTCAAAATGCATTTTATCCCAGGATAAACGGCTTTATAGTGCGGTTTGGTTTTGAGATCGGGATGTTCCGGTTTCGGGGCATAACAGTACGAACACCTGTAATTGCACTCATAATGCATCCCCCAAGTGAAATGAACCCTGTATGGCGGTTTTTTATGTCTTTGGCCTTTCGCGCCGTCACTT
Organism: uncultured Elusimicrobiales bacterium; assembly: GCA_964606755.1. Taxonomy (GTDB): domain Bacteria; phylum Elusimicrobiota; class Endomicrobiia; order Endomicrobiales; family CAZSIW01; genus CAZSIW01. Next base: position 5,575 of record CAZSIW010000085.1, read on the forward strand.
TGCTGCAGCCATTTGCCCAGGGATATATTCTTTGGGTCAAGTTTATATGACAACTCAAGTTCCTTCTGTGAGACATCATAGCTTCCCAGAAACCTGTGAACCTTTCCGAGGCCAAGGTGTGCTGATGGATTGGCATGATCCAGGGCAGCCGCTCTCTCGTACGCCTCTTTGGCCTTCACATACTCTTTTTTTCGCCAAAATATTTTTCCTATCTCCACAAGCGCCTTGTCGTTGCGTGGGTCAAGCACAAGTGCCTTTTCAAAAGATACTTGAGCCGAATCCATGTCGTTTTTTTCAAGGTAGATCTTGCCTATCTCGAACCGCGCGTATTTGTTGTCAGGATCGAGAGCGATCGTTCTCTCGAATTCCTTCATCGCGGCGTCATAATTCTTTTCAATTAGATATGACCTGCCGGAATCAAGGTGGATGTTAGCATCAGATATGGTTTCTTTAGATTTTTTCTTAAATGTCATTTATCTTCCATGTTTTTGTCCGGTTTATTTCCCGTGCTTTGTTTCGCATCTTCTTTGTGAACATATAAATAAGTGTTGTAACCGTGATTTTTAGTTATTAGCCCGTAGTATGTGAATTCGTTTAGAAAAGTATTCCATTCTTTTTTATATGAGGTCCACCTGTCCTTGCCGACCGCACCGGGCTGGTTCTCCCAGCTGAACACCGAATGTTTCTTCGCCCAGTTGCGCTTCAGCATCTCGAAATCGAGGCCGTGAGCACTCTCGTCATCCGGCTCATAAAACACTATGAAGTCAACGGACCGCAATTTATCCTGGGCACCCTCGGTCAAATCGTCACAGACCTCGTGCGAGCGCATGAGCTTTACCGGTATATTATAGCGAAACCATAAATAATAAGCTATGGGTTACTGAATTGTTTGCATGAAATCGCCCGCTTTTGGGACAAACAACATCGTAAGCGGTTTGTCTGGTGTTATATCTGGACTCTGTCTAAGCATTTTTGCAATTGCTTCTGCTGGGTCATTGAGAAGAAGGTATTGATCGTGTAGAAAAGAAAGCGATGTTTTTATCTCATCATGTGTGCTGAAATATGACATACCACTCCACTTGAAATTTGAAAGTCCAAAAAGGTCGTACTTGAAAGCATAATACTGGAATATGCCTGTGGCCGCAATAAATCCGCAGGCTGTGATCATAACCCACCTGCGAAACGTTCCTATGTTGGCGATGCCCCAAGCGCTTATTAAGGCAAATACCGGTAATTCAGGAAGAAAGTACCGGGCCGTTTTCCAATGCGGCATGAGGAAAATTATGGCGTCCGGAACAAGTATAACTGAAAGAAGTGCAGTTTTGATATTCCAAGAAGTTCTCTTTATAAAGATGTAAAGGCCGGGCAGTAGTACTATAAAAAATGGCGGGCTCAAAATATTTTCCCAGAGCCCGCTTATAAACAATGCCGTGTTTGCCGTGCTGAACGCTGGATTGCCGGACGGTTCCTGGAGAAGCCGGTCGTATAAAACCCATTTAGCGTGTCCGTTGCCATAATATGGATAGATCACTAAGCCAAACATTAGCGTGCCCCAAAAAAAGTTTGTCAGGCGGACGTATTTCCCTTTGACGGTATCGGCGCCCGTTTTGCCAAGGGCCAGAAGGACGGGGCCCGCTATAAACGCGCCGAAAGGTTCTTTTGTCATCATCCCGAGGCCGCAACTAAGAAAAAATAGAACACCCCATTTGAGGTCGATTAAGAAATCGGATCTGAAAAGAAAATATAGTGACATAGCTAAAATGCCCATGAGGGGGAAGTCGAGGCTGAATTTGTCGAACGCGGAATAGGTGAGCGGGTACAGCGCAACAAGAAGCGTGGCGATAAGCCCTATGGTTGTTGACCCAAGATACTCTCCCAGAAGGAATGTGAAGATCAGGAGCATCACCAGATACGTTCCGTTATTAATGAGGATCATCGCCAGCCAGTGTTTTCCTGCCGCAAGCACGATAAGTGCTGAAGAGACCTGGTACACGGGTGGGAAATTGCTCGGAACTTCGCTCTTGACGGAAGAGGTGCCGTGAAAGATGCCGTCCAGCTCTTCGTAATAATAACGGAAGCTGTCCATGAACCCCGAAGTGCAGGCATCTGTTAAAAAGGCGGACGAACGCCTGTATTCATGTGCCAGGTTGAAAATATAGAATGCCAGTATCAGGATGATAAGCGCTGCGGCTTTTTTCATGATCTCATATCAGACTTTTAAAAGAAATACAGTTACAGATGCATACTGTTTATAGTCTATCAAAGTGTGCTCTTTGCAAAGCAGGTCGGAAAGTCCTTTCTCACCTGTTTTGTCTGCGTTCATGAACCATATGTAACTTATGTGTTTCACGCGCACAATGGCGTTTATCTCATCGATCGAGGGGGTTATGGAGCCCGTCCACTCAACCGCATTATCCGGGAAATGAAGCCTCTTGAAATAATAGTCAAACAGCATAGTGTGGTTTGAATATCTGACGATCAAAACATTCTTTTGAGTAAGGGCATGAGTCACAACATAAGCGGTCGCTTCGCGCCACTGGGTTTTCGTTGGTTTACTGTAATAGTTCATGACCGAAACCA